>RECR01000050.1 GCA_007693955.1 Gloeocapsa sp. DLM2.Bin57 | reverse complement strand
TCATCTCACGCTTATTTGAGAAAATAAAGCTTGAGGCTTCTCGCGGTTAAGCTAAATTACCTTTAGCTAGAAGGGAGGAAATAGAAGCTATGTTTAGTCTCAGTGATTTAAAACAAACCAGATTTTATCAAGATGCTTTAGACGAAGGAAGACAAGAAGGGAGACAAGAAGGGAGACAAGAAGGAGTAGAGCAAACCAAACTCAATGCTATCCCCAGAATGTTACAATTAGGATTGAGTATCGATATTATTGCCCAATCCCTGGACTTACCTACTGAAACGGTTATTCAAGAAGCCCAAAAATATCCACAATCTGAATAAAAATGTTTAAAATCGGCACTTGTCCAAACAGAACAAAATATGCTATTGTAAAAATATGTAAAGAAAAAGTTAATAAACCTCTATCGGGTAACTACTGTTGCCAGTGACCTGTGAAAAGAGTAAAATACTGTAGATAGGTAGCTAATCATACCGCATAAATCCTTGTCTAAGCAGTATCCTAAACTAGATTAGGTGAATTTATCTAAGTCCAGTTCGGCATAGTTCAGTTACAATCAAGATAAGTAGGCGCAATTTAAACAGGAGCCATCTGTTCAATGGATTATATAGAAAAACTTTTAGAAACGCTAAAAGACTTAGCACAAAGACTAATAGAAACTCTTTTAGGTCCTGATCCTCAACCAGAACAAGAGTTAATCCCTATTCCAGTTGAAGAACCAACTTTCCGTCGCCGTTAAGATCACCCTTGGCTACCCAAGAACTTCCTCAACTCAATATTCTGGTTTTACATGGTCCTAATCTTAATCTATTAGGATATCGCGAACCGGGTATTTATGGATCTTTAACTTTAAATCAAATTAATCTCCTCCTAGAAGAGGAAGCAAAAAGGTTGCAAGTGGAGTTATTCTGCTTGCAATCTAATCATGAAGGAGTATTAATTGATGCAATCCACCAAGCTATAGATAAATATCAGGGGATAGTGATTAATCCTGGTGCTTATACTCATACCAGTGTAGCGATTCGAGACGCGATCGCAGGAGTTAAAATTCCTACTGTAGAAGTGCATCTTAGTAATATTCACCAGAGAGAATCATTTCGACATCATTCTTACATCGCTCCAGTAGCGATTGGACAAATTAGCGGTTTTGGAGCTAATAGTTATTTATTGGGTTTACAAGCGATCGCCAGCTATTTAAAAACTCAATAATTCAGTAAATACACGTAATTTTCAGAAGATTATTGTCTTTGAATCTTTTTTTAAGATTATGGTATAATCTATAAGTAAGAAAATACTAACAGCATATAAAGATCAAATTCTATTTTTAGCTTTTTGATCTTTTAACAGCCATGAGAAATTATATCTAATCAAACATCATGAGCAATCTTCCTGACTTTACCCAACATGGATATCAAGTCCAAAGAGTACTAGGTAAAAACACTCTAGGAGGAAGAATAACTTATCAAGCAACGGATCTCACGACAGAGCAAAACGTTGTTATTAAACAATTTCAATGCTGATATTAGTATGTATCAAGATAGTGAACTCACTAATCTGCAAATCAAAGATCATAAGATTTATATAAATAGCGAAGATATAATCCATCAGGGTATAAAAATTGAAAGTTTAATCATCACTAATGATGGAATGGCTATTAGTCAATCTTCTCCTAGTATTTCAGAGATTATTTTTGATTCAGGAAGTGTAGAAGAAAGATATTATAGCGATAGCATCTTGTCAATTTCTTCAGCTAATCCAATCATATCTAACTTAAAAATTAGTAATTATCAACTAGAGAATTCCCGCAAATCAGTGATATTTATTGATTCTAGTTCTGCGCCTAACTTAACAGATATAGCAATCAGTAACGAGATGTGAGAAAATAAAAGAAAGTAAATATAGACTAATATGGAAGAATTAAATGCCTTTATAGAGTCGAATCCTGACCCTAGAGAATTAAAACGAGCGATCGCTGTTAGAATGACATTAAGGGGCTACCCACATCGGGAAATAATGAAGATTTTACAAGTTTCTTCTGGTTTTATTAGTAAATGGAAACAAGCATTTATTCTCAAGGGATTTGAGGGAATAAAGCTTGCCTATCAAGGGTCAAAAGCCTATCTAAGTTCACAAGAAAAAGCAATTGTTCTTGGTTGGCTAAAAGAGAAAAATAGTTGGAATCTAAATGAACTAGAATATTACATAGCCGAGCAGTTTAACGTAACATTTTCGGCTAAGTCTAGTTATTATGATTTATTTCATGAAGCGGGAATATCATGGAAAAAGTCACAAAAAAAGAACCCCAGGAAAGACCCAGAAGCAGTAGCCCTAAAAAAAAAGAAATAGAAAAAAGATTGAATCAGAGGAATTACTGGTGTTTTTTCTAGATGAATGTCATTTACTTTGGGGAGATATTTGTGGATATGTTTGGGGTAAAACCAAGATGAGAATTGAGATTCCACTCAAAAATGAGAAAGAAAAACAAACTTATTATGGTGCGATAAATTATCGAACAGGAAAAGTTATTGCTCAAGAATATTCACAAGGAAATACAGAAAACACTATAAATTTTGTCACGGAATTAATCAAAGAAAATAAAAACAAAAAGCTTGTCATTATTTGGGATGGAGCTACTTATCATCGTAGTCAAGAATGGAGAGAATATTTAGACCAAATAAACCAAGGGAAAAGCGAAGAAGAATGGTTAATAAGATGTATTCGTTTAGCTCCGAATGCACCTGAACAAAACCCCATTGAAGATGTTTGGCTACAAGGAAAAGAAATGGTAAGAAAATATTGGAATCTTTGTGATAACTTTAAGATAGTTAAATGGCTATTTTCTTGGAATATTAATCAAGATTTATTCCACTTCCCCAAACTATCAATGTATGGTTCATTTTCTTAAACTATTCTTAGGAAAAACTTGTAAGATTAGCGCACCGATGGCGCGGAGCTCTTGGAGAACGCTTAAAAAATTAGTATTGCAGTCGCACTTGCTCCATGAAAAATTCCTACTTTGTTCTCATAAATCATTTCTGATTGCTATATAGAGATAGTTAATCATCCTCTTGGGATAGGTATTAGTAATGACGGTAATCTAACCGTGAGAAACTTGACAATTGAAAATAATCAATATGGAATTGTTAATTCTGGAGAGATGACTATTGACAATCTTAATCTCAACAAGAGTTTATTAGCGGGAATATGCAATAAAGAAAGGGCTACGATCATTATTAATTCAGCCAACTTTGAGAAAGAAAAAGTGATTACAGCAAACGAATGTCCAAGATCTGATGACGATCCTTTGATTATTCCTATCATAGCGGGAAACGTAGCAGGAGTTATTTATTGAAAATATTCTTATATGAAATGGATTGAGAGAAAGCTAAAAATATAATAGAAGTCAAAAGGCAAAAAGCAAAAGGCATTTGTGAAATATAATATATAGAAATAACAAAACCTAATACCTAACCCCTAAAACCTAAAACCAAAAACCTAAAGATCTCGTTTTATTTTCCATTCGATCTTACATAGTTCCAGTAGCGATTGAACAAATTAGAGGTTTTGAAGCAAACAGTTATTTATTAGGTTTACAACCGATCACAACCTGTTTCCTGTTTAAAAACTCAATAATTCAGTAAATACACATAATCTTGAGAAAATTATCACGACAAAGTTAAGAAACGTAAAGTTGTGTAACAAAATTTGCTAAGAATCTGAGATTGTTGAGGGTTTGTTAACAATTAAGGGGAAAAGAGGCAAAAGATAGGAAAGCTTGAGTAGGTAAGACTAAGCTAGATTAAAGATGTCTCGAAAATATTAAGAAAAGTAAACAAACAAGTTTAACAACTTAACAATATGTAATAGCAAAAGACCAAAAGACATTGTATAAAAAGAAGCTGAGGGGTAGATGAGATAAATAAACATCAAAACCCAGACAACGACAAGCCAGATTAAACTGGTTTCTCATAAAAGTAAAAAAAGACAACAAACAGGAGATTAAAACGAATGTTCGACGCATTTACCAGAGTTGTTTCTCAAGCCGATGCCAGAGGCGAATTCTTATCCAGCTCTCAAATCGATGCTTTAAGCGCCATGGTTAGCGAAAGCAACAAACGTATGGATGCAGTTAATCGTATTACCAGCAATGGATCTGCAATCGTTACCAACGCAGCACGTGCTCTTTTTGCTGAGCAACCTCAATTAATTGCTCCCGGTGGAAATGCTTACACCAGCCGTCGTATGGCTGCTTGCTTAAGAGACATGGAAATCATCCTACGCTATGTAACCTATGCTATCTTTGCTGGTGATGCAAGTGTACTCGAAGATCGTTGTCTAAATGGTTTACGTGAAACCTACGTAGCACTAGGTACTCCTGGAGCTTCAGTTGCTGTAGGCGTTCAAAAAATGAAAGACGCAGCACTAGCGATCGCTGGAGATCGTAACAACATCACCCCTGGTGATTGCAGCGCTTTAATGTCTGAAATCTCTAGCTACTTTGATCGCGCAGCAGCAGCAGTAGCTTAGTAACGAAACGTCAATAACAGTAACCAAAGTCTAAACATAAAAATTCAGGAGAAAATAAAACAATGAAAACCCCTCTAACCGAAGCAGTAGCAGCAGCTGATTCTCAAGGACGCTTTATCAGCAGCACCGAAATCCAAGTAGCTTTTGGACGTTTCCGTCAAGCAGCAGCTAGCTTACAAGCAGCAAAAAGCTTAACCGAAAACTCTCAACGTCTAATCGACGGTGCAGCTCAAGCAGTATATAGCAAATTCCCTTATACCACCAGCACCACTGGTCCTAACTACGCTTCTACTCCCGAAGGAAAAGCTAAATGTGCTCGTGACATCGGTTACTACCTACGTATGGTTACTTACTGTTTAGTAGCAGGTGGCACAGGTCCTATGGATGAGTACCTCTTAGCTGGTATCGATGAAATCAACCGTAGCTTTGAACTATCTCCTAGCTGGTACATCGAAGCTCTCAAAAACATCAAAGCTAGCCACGGTCTAAGCGGAGATGCAGCTGTTGAAGCTAACTCTTACCTAGATTATGCTATCAACGCTCTAAGCTAAGAGACAAGATCTTGTGATCATAGTTTGAAGTAACCTAAACTTATCGCCTGGAAAGACAGTCAGATATTGGTGAGTAAACTAGTATTTGTCCTTCGTTCCAGGCGTTGTTATTGTAAAAATATGGAAGAAAACTCTCTAACAGTAGAAAAAGCGATCGCCAATCTCCAACAAACAGAAGATTTAGGTCAACGCTATTACGCAGCCTGGTGGTTAGGGCGTTTTCGCGTTAAAGATCTAGCCGCGATTACAGCTTTGCTTGAGGCGTTAGAAGATTGCGAAGATCGCGCACCCGATGGAGGATATCCCCTTAGACGCAACGCAGCTAGAGCATTAGGAAAGCTCGGAAATACCCAAGCAGTAGAGCCATTGATTGGCTGTTTAAGCAACCCCGACTATTACCTAAGAGAGGCAGCGGCTCAAGCTCTAGAAATGTTACAAGATCCTCGCGCGATTCCCCCTTTACAAGAATTGCTAACAGGAGGTGTAGCAGCAGCTCAAATCGTACCAGGAAAACCTCATCTGACTCAACCCTATGAAGCGATTATCGAGGCTTTAGGAACTCTTAAAGCTACTAACGCTATTAGCACTATTGAACCGTTTTTAGAACACTTTATACCCAAAGTACAATACGCAGCAGCTCGCGCTCTCTATCAATTAACAGAAAATCCAGTTTATGGGGAAATGCTCGTTAAAGCTTTAACTACCAATGAACTGCAACTGCGTCGCTCCGCTTTGATTGATCTCGGTGCTAGTGGTTATCTCCCCTCAGCAGAAGCGATCGCCACAACTTTTGCCGAAAACAGTCTTAAACTACTTTCACTCAAAGGATTATTAGAATATCAACTCAGTCATGAGCCTAACTTATCCCCTCGCAGTATCGAGATCATGCAGTTGATGGATGGATTATTATAAGTAAAATGAACACCCAAAGTTTAATTGACGCCGTCAACAACGCTACTTCAGCTCTTACTCTCTTAAAATCAGTACAAGCTTTAGCAGAGCAACAAGATCCCGCGGCAATTTCCACTTTAATCGCTGTACTCGGTTACAATAATCCAGGTGCTGCTGTCGCTGCTGTTGATGGACTAATATCCCTAGGACAAGTAGTTGTACCACAATTATTAGAACAGGTTGACGGTTATAATTATGGTGCTAGAGCTTGGGCTGTAAGGGTTTTTGCCGGAATCGGCGATCCTCGCGCTCTTGATTTATTGATTACCTCCGCTTTAGAGGATTTTTCCCCTAGTGTGCGTAGAGCAGCAGCTAAAGGTTTAGGAAACATTCTTTGGTCTCAACTTCCTCCCCAAGACATAGCTAAAGCGCAACAAAAGGTCTTAGATTCCTTATTTCTTACTCTTAACGATGGAGAATGGATAGTTCGTTATGCAGGAGTAGTAGGGTTAGAATCTTTAGGGAAATCTAATCCTACTTTGATTGAGTCAATTACTACTAAACTAACCGAAATAAAACAACAAGAACCAGAAATAACGATTAAATCTCGTATTGATTTAGCTTTGGTCAATTTTGTCTAAATAACTCAGAGACTTCAGTGGGTGACAATAAACTTAAAAAGAGGGTGTAGGAGGTAGGGTGTAGGGTGTAGGTTTTTTTTGGCAACTGATTCTTGAGCTAAAATTGCTATTTATGAGAGTCTATCTAAGTAAATATTTAGTAACTAAATATAAATTTTACCACACCCCACACCCCGCACCCCATACCCTGTCCACGTCGCTTAATCTCTTGTCACCCGTGATTTCAAATACTCTCGGGTAATATGTTTATAAGCTTTTTTCTCCTGGAAAAACTTGGTCAAACTCCTCGATTAACTCATCTAATTCCTCAAGAGCTTGATTGACATCTAAGCGTAAAGTACCTAAGCTGGGTTTTTCTAGTAATTTAACTAAATATTCCCGTTGGCTTTCGATGGTTTTAAATCTGGCTACTAGTTCGGTTTTATCCATGTTATTTTTCTTCAGTTAAAATAAGCTCTAAGCTCTAAAATAAATAATATCGCAATTTTTTGACAAGATTATCAATGTTTGGCAAGATTTCTCTAGGTTCACTGGGTTTAGTAGTAGGTGGAACACTTACTATTGTTGGTTTTATCGCTTACGCTACGGGTAACGCTACCCTTAATTTAGCGGGTTTATTCTATGGAGTACCTCTAGTCTTAGGAGGATTAGCTCTCAAAGCTTCAGAATTAAAACCAGTTGTCTATAGTCAACCAACTTCACCAAAGATTATCGAGTTACGCGAATCACAAGCTACAGAAACTCAAAATCAAATACGTAAAGATGTGACTCGTTATCGTTATGGACAACAGGCCCATCTAGATTTATCTTTAGAAAAGTTAGGTTTAAGTCCTACTGACGAAGAAAGACCAGTATTGATAGGATTAAGAGAAGTAGAAACTCAGGGACGTTATACTCTAGTGTTAGAGTTTGATTCTTCTTTGATTAGTTTAGAGACTTGGGAAAAAAAACAAAGTAAGATTGAGAGCTTTTTTGGTCCTAATATCAAAGCAGAGATTAAACAACCCGAAGAGGATTATATAGAACTGAGTTTAATCAGTATTTAATTTTCTGGAATATTTAAATTACAGGAGTAATATGCAATCTCACCTTGACTATTAAGTATGGTCTGCTGAAAAACTAAATCCCAGTGGGGATCAATTCGGAATTCGGAATTCGGAAAAATAGGGGATCAGCTTATATGTTTTACATATTACTAAAAGGTGACTAAAAAGTCAAATCTACAGTTTTAACATTTATTTGGCTAAAACCCTTGCACTTTTTCTAAAACCTTTATTGAATCTAAGTTTCAGACTTATTAAGCAAGCCCTAAGTAACTCATCTATAAGTAATTTAAATACTTTATATTCCCTACAGTCCTAGGCAACTTATCTATGAACAAGATAAGTACCTAGGATTTTTGCTTTCCAACAAGAGATCTAAGCATAAAGCAACCTTCCTTTAGGAGTAGGAATATCGCGCCCTAATTCTTGAGCTGTTTCAATCCATTCTTGTATTACTACTTCAGCATTCGTTACCGCTTCGACATAGGTTTGACCATCTGCCATACATCCAGGTAATTCTGGCACTTCTACGATAAAAGCTTGGTCTGATTCACTCCAATAAATAATCAATTCGTACTTAACTGACATCGCTATCTCCTAAACCGTACTTCACAATGAGATTTCTAACTTGCCTGACCTGATACCCTTTGGCTTTGCTACCTTTGGGCTGAATATTAACGATTTCTTCCACATTATCCTTGGTAAAAATGTAATCGTCGCCTTTAATTGATAGCTGATTTGAGAGGCGTCTGCAAATTTTTCCTTGTCTAATTGCAAGATAAGTTTCTTAACTTTATCAAATTCTTGTTCAATTTTACCTTCTTTGTTTAATTCCTCCATAAGTAACGTATTCTCTTGACCATTTATAGGGTTTCTCTGACTCATAAGGTACAGTGACGGCGATCTCGAAGAGATCCGCTTCGCGGTATGCCCTTACCTGAAAGGCGGGCAGCACTTAGGGCTGTGCCTTCGGCATCGCGTAGCGCTCCCTTTGGGAGACCGTTTAATTAAGCCGAGCTACTTATTTAATTTATTTCTTGACTTTTTTTGCTTTTTGCGCTTAAAATGAATTCAAATTCAATCTCAATTAAATTTAATAGTGTTTCGGAGTCAAATTAAATGCAAATCAAGTTGAAGTGGAAATTTATTAGAGGAATTGCCCTTGGACTAATAATCAGTGGGGTAATCTCAGTTTGCTTTCATCCTTTACAAGTTCAATCCCAATCAAGACCAGTTAACTTGACACTAGTATCTTATGCAGTTACGCAGAAAGCTTATGAGCAAATCATTCCGAAATTCACCGCTCTTTGGGAACAACAAACAGGTCAACGAGTGACTTTTGACCAAAGTTATGCAGGATCTGGTACACAGACTCGGGCGATTATTGACGGTTTAGAAGCAGATATTGTCGCTTTAGCTTTAGCTTTAGATACGAAAAGAATTGAGCAAGCAGGTTTAATTAACCCTGGTTGGGAACAAGAGTTACCCAATAACTCTACTGTCCATAGTTCTGTAGTAGCTTTGGTAACTCGTGATCAAGCAGCCACAATAGATAGCTGGTCTGACTTAACAGACGATAACATCCAAATAATTACAGCTAATCCTAAAACTTCAGGAGGTGCAAGATGGAATTTCCTAGCTCTATGGGGTGTGGTCACTCAATCTGGGGGAACTGATGAGCAAGCTTTAGAATTTACCAAAGCAGTATTTAAAAATGCTCCCGTCTTACCTAAAGATGCTAGAGAAGCTAGTGACGTGTTTATCAAACAGGGACAAGGAAATGTCTTGATGAACTATGAAAACGAAGTGATTTTAGCTGAACAACAAGGGTATAAATCTACCTATTTTATCCCTACTGATTACAACATTTCTATTGATAATCCTGTAACGGTAGTAGATGCAGTTGTTGATAGACGGGGAACAAGAGAAGTAGCAGAAGCTTTTGTTGAATTCCTCTTTACACCAGAAGCTCAAAGAGAATTTGCTAAAGTTGGTTTTCGTCCCTCAGATGAACAAGTATTTACTGAATTTAGCTCCCAATACCCGACAATTGACAACTTATTTACAGTGGAAGATTTAGGTGGTTGGGATGCAGTACAAACGAATTTTTTTGATGATGGTGCAATATTTGACCAAATTATGAGCGCAAGATAAAGGAGAAATTAGCAATGATCGCTAGCAATTACTTAAAATCAAACACTTTAAGAACTAGTTTACGGTATTTTTCCATTCCTTGGATAGTTACCATAGGTTATTTAATCATCTTTCTGTTGTTACCGACAGCAGCACTAATTAGTAAATCTTTAACTATTGGACCTGAGGAATTTTGGCGCATCGCTACTGCTAAAGAAGCTTTATCAGCTTATGAGGTTAGCTTTGTTACTGCTTTGATAGCTGCAGGTATTAATGGAGTCATGGGAACTCTATTAACCTGGGTTTTGGTAAGGTACGAATTTCCTGGTAAAAAATTAATTGATACTGCGGTTGATTTACCCTTTGCTTTACCAACAGCTGTAGCGGGTTTAGTTTTGGCAACTATTTATAGTGAATCAGGAGTTATAGGCAGATTATTTGTTCCTTTTGGCATTAAAATTGCCTTTACTCGTTTAGGTGTATTTGTGGCAATGCTGTTTATTTCTCTACCTTTTATTGTCAGAACCCTGCAACCAGTCTTACAAGAATTAGAAGAGGAAATAGAGGAAGCAGCTTGGTCTTTAGGTGCATCAGCAAGTCAAACCTTTTGGAGAGTTATTCTACCACCTTTAATGCCTGCAATTTTAACAGGTATAGCTTTAGGATTCTCCCGAGCAGTGGGTGAATATGGTTCAGTACTGATTATTTCTTCGGGAATTCCTTTTCAAGATTTAATTGCACCTGTGTTAATTTTTCAACGCTTAGAGCAATATGACTACGAGGGAGCAACGGTAATCGGAACGGTGTTGATGTTGGTTTCTTTATTGTTATTGCTCATAATTAATCTTTTACAACAATGGGGTAGTCGTTATGCAGCTAAATAAAAATCTGTTGATAGCGATCGCTGTGTTGTATATGTTCATCCTCATTCTTTTACCTACCTTCACTATCTTTTACGAAGCTTTACACAAAGGGGTAGATGTCTTTTTCGATAATTTCAATCAGAGAAATTTTCAAGAAGCAATTAAGTTGAGTTTGATTATTACAGCAATAACTTTACCTCTTAATACCATTTTCGGTCTCTGTGCTGCTTGGGTAATTGCTAGAAATAAATTTCCAGGAAAAGCTCTACTAATGAGTATCATTGATTTACCTTTTTCTGTTTCTCCTGTAGTAGCTGGATTAATGATCGTTTTACTCTTTGGTGCACAAGGATGGTTTGGCGATTGGTTAAAAGAGATGCAAATAAAAATTATTTTTGCACTTCCAGGAATGGTCATAGCAACTATGTTTGTTACGCTTCCTTTTGTCGCTAGAGAAGTTATCCCAGTTTTAGAAGAAATTGGGACAGATCAAGAAGAAGCAGCGAGAACTCTTGGAGCAAATGATTGGCAGATTTTTTGTCGTGTTACTTTACCCAATATACGGTGGGGATTATTGTATGGTCTTTTGTTAACTAATGCCAGAGCTATGGGGGAATTTGGTGCAGTTGCGGTAGTCTCTGGAAGTATTATGGGAAGAACTACGACTCTACCAATTTTCGTAGAACAAACTTACAAAAATTATCAAACAACTACAGCTTTTAGTGCTGCTATGATCTTAGCTTTTTTAGCAGGACTAACTTTGATTTTCAAAGAAATTCTCGAACGCAAAACAGGACACAAAGCAAACCTTTAATTTAGGAGGAAATCATGACTATAGTTCTTAAAAATGTATCTAAAAAATTTGGTAATTTTCAAGCATTGAAAAATATCAATTTGACTGTTGGTGAAAGACAATTAGTGGCTCTTTTAGGTCCTTCTGGTTCAGGTAAATCAACTCTTTTGCGCATGATTTCTGGGTTAGAAAGACCAGACCAAGGACAAATTCTTATTAATCATCGTAATGCTACCCATTTAGATATTAGACAGCGTAATATTGGCTTTGTTTTTCAACATTATGCTTTGTTTAAGCATTTAACTGTCAGACAAAATATTGCTTTTGGTTTAGAAATTCGTAAAAAACCAGCAGCACAAATCAAACGAAAAGTGGATGAGTTGTTAGAATTAATTCAACTTGAAGGCTATGGCAATCGATACCCAGCACAACTTTCAGGAGGTCAACGTCAAAGAGTAGCTTTAGCTCGCGCTTTAATTGTTCAACCTCAAGTACTATTACTAGATGAGCCTTTCGGTGCTTTAGATGCTAAAGTACGTAAAGAGCTACGTTCTTGGTTAAGAAAGTTACATGATGAAGTGCATATAACCAGTGTTTTTGTAACTCATGATCAAGAAGAAGCGATGGAAGTAGCTGACCAAATAGTGATTATGAACCAGGGAAGTATTGAACAAGTGGGTAGCAGCGCAGAAATTTATGATAATCCTGCAACTCCCTTTGTTATGCAATTTATTGGTGAGGTTAACGTCTTACCTTCTCATGCTCATCTATTTAATGGTAAATCTTTACAACTACCTAATAGTGAAGTATTTGTCCGCCCCCATGAATTAATGATTTTACTTTTTAATGATGGTGAAAGTACTGAAGCTAAAATTCAACGCATAATACATCTCGGTCGAGAAGTACAGGTGGAACTATTATTACCAGACACCCTGGAAGTAACAGCTCATGTATCTAAAGAAAGATATGAGGCGTTGGATTTACAACCAGGGATGATTGTTTATGTTAAACCTAGCAATACTAAACATTTCTCTGACCCGATTTTAACATGAAGCAAAGAAATTAAGTGCTGAAATTGTTACATTTCTTGGTAGGATGATCAGAAATTGTTAAAATGAGCTTTAATATGTCTATTTCATCCTACTTGTCTCGTTGTTTAGCTTGGGTTTTGGTCATAGTTATCGGTATAACTGGGTTGACCGCTTGTTCTAGTCCCACTGGCTTAACGGGAAATTATAGTCAAGATACACTAACTGTGGTAGCTAATCTTAGAAAAGCGATCGCTCTAGATGAAAACGCACCAGACAAGGTTGAGATTCAATCCCTCGCGCGTCAACAAATCAACGACTATATATCTCTCTATCGTCGTGAACCTAAATCTTCTGGTTTGCGCTCTTTTACCACTATGCAAACAGCCATGAACGCTATAGCTGGTTATTATACTTCCTATGGTAGTCGTCCTCTCCCGGAAAAACTGAAAAATCGTTTAGAACAAGAGTTTCAACAAGTAGAACTATCTCTAAAACGTGGAGCTTAATATTTAAAAAATTCCCCCTTAATTAAAGGGGGATGGTAATTTAAGCTTCGATTACTTCAGGTTGAGAAGGTTGTTCATCTTCATCCTCTACTAAGGTTGGTACTTCATCGGCTATTACTTCAGGTTGAGGGGGTTGTTCATCTTCGACTGGAACTTCCACTGGAACTTCTCTAGGTTGAATACTAGCTTTAGGTAGTTCTTGGAAAGAATCTTCTGACAATTCTGGCACTTCTTTGAGTTTAATAGTGAGATAGCGAATCACCTCTTCACTTAAACGCATCGCACGCTCTAATACAGCTACTTGTTGTCCATCGGCTTGATAATACATCAAAATATAAACACCTTCTTGATGTTTAGCGATGGGATATGCTAGACGACGTCTTCCCCAAAACTTGACTTTAATATCTGTTGCACCATGTTCAGTGAGCAAATTACGATACTTAGTCACAGCTTCATTGATTTGCTCCTCTAATAAATTAGGGCGCAAAATATACATCATTTCGTAAGCTTGGGTCATTGATTAACTCTCCTTGTGGACAGAATGGCTTTCTCATCGAGTAAGCAAGGATCTTCTATGGTAGCAAAAAAAACAATTTGAGGCAAGCTCAAAAATATGTTAAGATTGCTAACAAAATGAATATCTTTAAGATAAATCGAAAGTTATGAGTAACACCCAGACGCGCAAAGCCGATCACTTGCGCATCTGTCTGGAAGAAGATGTACAATTTCGACATCTAACCAATGGGCTAGAGCGTTATCACTTTGTTCACTGTTGTTTACCAGAAATAAATCGCTCTGAAATCGACTTAACAACTAAATTTTTAAACAAAGAATTAGGCGCACCCTTGCTCATTTCTTCTATGACAGGTGGAACCGAACAAGCCAAAACTATTAATTTTCGTCTGGCTCAAATTGCGCAAAAATATAAACTAGCTATGGGGGTTGGCTCTCAAAGGATTCTGATTGAAAAACCAGAGGTAGCCAATACCTTCTCAGTGCGGGAAGTTGCCCCTGATATCCCTCTTTACGCTAATATTGGCGCGGTACAGCTTAATTATGACTATGGCGTTGAAGAATGCGTCAAAATAGTCAACATCTTGCAAGCTGATGGGCTGATTCTCCATTTAAACCCTTTACAAGAATCGATTCAAGCTCAAGGTGATACCAATTTTAAAGGATTACTTGACAAAATCAGTAACTTATGCTGGAGTACCTCAGTACCGATAATCGTTAAAGAAGTAGGTAACGGTATTTCAGGAGAAATGGCAACTAAACTGATTAACGCAGGAGTTAACGCTATAGACGTAGCCGGAACCGGGGGAACATCTTGGGCAAAAGTAGAAAGTCAAAGGGCTACCGATAGTCTGAGACAACGCTTAGGGGAAACTTTCGCAGAATGGGGTTTACCAACGGCTAATTGTCTATTGGCAATTCGTCAGATTAATAGCGAAATACCTTTAATCGCTTCGGGAGGTTTACGCAATGGTTTAGAAATAGCCAAAGCGATCGCCCTAGGAGCAGATTTAGCAGGAATGGCTCAACCCTTCCTCAAAGCTGCTGCAGAATCTAGCGAAACCATCGAAGAACTAGTACAATTGCTCATCGCTGAAATAACCACAGTGCTATTTTGTACAGGAAATAGTACCATAGATGAACTAAAACAATCCGAAGCACTACAGGAGATAGTAGCTTAATCGTAATTATATGACAGAGACAATATTTACCAAAATTATCAATCGAGAAATACCCGCTACCATCGTCTATGAAGACGAGTTGGCGATCGCATTTAAAGACATCAACCCTCAAGCACCAACTCATATTCTCGTTATCCCTAAAAAAGTTATAACCAAACTAGACGAAGCTACTCCCACAGATCAAGCACTCTTAGGTCACTTACTACTGTGTATCCCCAAAATAGCCCAAGAACAAGGATTAAGTGATGGTTATCGCGTAGTTATTAATAACGGCGACTTAGGAGGTCAAACGGTTTATCACCTACATATACATATTTTAGGTGGACGTCAAATGACTTGGCCCCCGGGTTGAACCTAAAATTGATTCTGCACTAAATAACTAAACAAACAAGTATGAGTAAAAAAAGAGTCCTCTCAGGAGTACAACCAACAGGAAATTTACATCTAGGTAACTATTTAGGAGCTATTCGCAACTGGTCACAAATACAAGACCAGTATGATAACTTTTTCTGTGTAGTTGACTTACACGCTATCACAGTACCCCATGATCCAACTACCCTAGCAGAAGATACCTATACCATCGCTGCTCTCTATCTAGCTTGTGGTATTTCTTTAGAATATTCAACTATTTTTGTACAATCTCATATCAGTGCTCATAGTGAATTAGCCTGGTTGTTAAACTGTATTACTCCTTTGAATTGGTTAGAGAGAATGATTCAGTTTAAAGAAAAAGCAGTTAAACAGGGAGAAAACGTCAGCGTTGGTTTACTAGATTATCCCGTATTAATGGCAGCGGATATTCTTCTCTATGACGCGGATTTAGTACCCGTAGGAGAAGATCAAAAACAACACCTAGAATTAACCCGGGATATCGTCGTCAGATTTAACGATAAATTTGCTGCACCTGATACACCAGTGTTGAAAATGCCTAATCCTCTTATTCGTGAAGAGGGAGCAAGAATTATGAGCATTAGCGATGGAACAAGAAAAATGTCAAAATCTGACCCCTCTGACTTGAGTCGGATTAACCTATTAGATCCTCCCGAATTAATCGAGAAGAAAATTAAAAAAGCCAAAACAGATCCTATTAAAGGACTTTGGTTTGATGATCCAGAACGTCCCGAATGTGATAACCTATTGACACTATATAGAATACTTTCGCAAAAATCTAAAACAGAGGTAATTAACCAATGTCAAGATCTCGGGTGGGGACAATTTAAACCCCTCCTCATCGAGACGGTTATCGAAGCGTTGCGACCAATTCAAAGTAAATATCAAAGTATCAAAGAAGATAAAACTTATCTAGACAATGTCTTAAAAGAAGGCGCAATCAAAGCTAGTGCAGTAGCCAATCAAACCCTTATCAAAGTTAAAAATGCCCTGGGTTATTTACCCAGTTTATAAGATGTCTAATAAATTTCGTCAGGCGATCGCTCAAAAAGAATTTCTCATCACCGCCGAAATTGCTCCCCCTAAAGGCGCTGATCCAACTCATATGCTCACTGTGGCTAAACTCTTAGAGTCCCGAGTCCATGGCATCAATGTAACCGACGGTAGTCGTGCTGTAATGCGAATGTCTTCCCTGGTAGCTTGCGTTTTCTTAAAACAAGCGGGAATTGAACCTATCTGTCAGATGACTTGTCGCGATCGCAACTCCATCGCCCTAGAATCTGACTTACTCGGAGCATCAGCATTGGGGGTTAATAACATTCTCGCCCTAACTGGCGATCCAGTCAAAGCAGGAGACCACAAAGAAGCTAAAGCAGTTTTTGAGTTAGAATCCGTGAGACTGCTACGACTAATTAACAATCTTAATCAAGGTTTAGATATTAATCAAAACCCCTTAACCGACGGAATCCCCGACTTATTCCCTGGAGGGGCGATCGATCCACAACTCAAAAGCTGGTCAAGTCTGCAAAAACGTTTTGAGCAAAAAATAGAAGCAGGAGTGGAATTTTTCCAAAGTCAGTTAATCACGGATTTTGATCGTTTAGACAAATTTATGACTCAAATCGCTTCTAGTTATGGTAAACCCGTCTTAGCGGGTATTTTTTTACTGAAATCAGCTAAAAACGCCCGCTTTATCAACCGCTATGTCCCTGGTGTAGATATTCCTGATAGTACCATTGAACGCTTAGAAAAAGCTTCTGACCCTCTCTGGGAAGGAATTAAAATCGCAGCAGAACAAGTAAAAATGGCTAAAGACATTTGTCAGGGAGTACATTTAATGGCGGTTAAAAAAGAAGAGTTAATACCTCAAATCCTTGATTTAGCAGGAATTTAACTTTTACATATAAATAGTTACATTTGCCAATAAAAACCTAAAATCTTATTCTGGGTTTTGCGAAGTTAAAAGGCGCTCATGAAAAGCGCCCTCTCTGACATAGTGAGAAGCGGCTTGACATTATAATAAAAGTACGTAAAAATATACGTAGATCAATAATAACTATATAAATGAATAGCAGTAGTACTCATATCTTTGAAGACACCATTATTAATGCTACGGATTTAAATAGATCTCCAGGAAGTGTTCTAGATAAAGCCCTAAAACATCCAGTAACAATTACTCGTCGTGACGAACAATTTGCTCTTCTACGGAGAGATGTTATTGCCAAATATGTGGAATTTAATCAATATAGTCAAAATTTTGCTGACATTTTACTGTCAGTAGTTATGCTTCTTACTGGACAAAAAATCCAAGGTGATAATCCCTATGTTTGGCTTTCTGTATTTGATCATGATGAATTACAAGAATTAAGTGAAGAGATTTCAGTAGCTTATCGTTATGGGAAGGAAAGTGAAAATTGGGATGAATTTACAGCCAAAATACATGAATGGAAAGAAAGTGCTATAGCGATTGCTAGTCCTGAATTAGAAGAAGCTTTTTATTTAGAGAAAGAGCAAATCTGCGATGTCAGATAATAAAGATAAGATCAACTTACCTGCTGAATTAAGGTTAGATGTTAATGATATTTTTGAAGACGCTCTTCAACTTGAAACTTGGATTATTGAGGCTATTAAAAATCCAGAGTGGTTAGTCGAAGCCAAAAATAAGCGTGTAAAACAAGACTGGAATAATCTTAAAAAACAAACAATGTCCAGAAAATATAGTAAGATGTTATGCTTATTTAATCAAGCATCCAAATAAGCGCTATCCAGGTAGGATATTTCCTTTAAAAGGCAAAAAATATAAAGGGTGCTGGGAATATGAAATAACACAAGGTGAACGAGTCTTTTATTATTTCCCTATTCCTGAAGAAAAAAAGGTAGTAGTTTATTATGCTGGCGAACATCCTAAAAATAATAAATATCCTATTCCTTAATGCTACGGATTTAAATATATCTCCAGGAAGTGTTCTAGGTAAAGCCCTAAAACAGAACTTCCCCCTATCACATTTTTGACGTGCAGAATGTCAGTTTCAAGGTTCTAAAGCCGTTCTTCCTTGTTTTCCTAAGCGTACAAAGATAAAATAGAGTAAATAAAGTACATAAACCACTAGCCCCATGATCCCGAAAAATCCCAAAACCCCGGGATCGCCATTGGGGTGCATCAACTCCTTATAACCCCAAGGTGGTTGCAACCAAACTCTACAGGAGGGGATATCCTTAATTCCCGTACTAAAAGCACAATTCCAGAAAGGAATAGTCAACAAGACTCCCGCGATACAATAGATAGTAACCGCCCAACGCCAAGAGTTAAATACCAGCTTGAACACACTTTTCGGTAAATCCCTGATTTCCTCGTTTAAATCTTGCCAAAACCACAGAGAAATAGGAATCAATACCCGCGCAGCTAAACCAGTAAGAAAGCTGAAGGGAAAAGAAGCGATCATCAGATAAACCGTGATCATCAACAAACTAGCAACGCGCCAATAAATAATTAATGACCATTTGACACATTCAGTCTTACTCAGAAAAGCAGCAAGCAAAAGCAATAGCGGTAAGATAACCATAAAAATAACCGCTAGACGATAATCAGTCCAGACTAACTTCTCTAAAAAAACTGAATCTATTTGCTCAAGGTTAGGCATAGAGATATTAAAATAAATAATAAGCAGCAGAAACCATCTTGAAGAAAATTTCTACTGCTCTATTTTAACTCAATTTAGCCACTTTTCTTAATCATCGTAAAGGCGGCATTCATCAGCATCGGGGTTATCATCACAATACTTTTCAAAATTAGTTTTAGTGGGTTGAGACTGACGTTGATGAGCTGCTTCTGCTTGTAATTCCTCTACAGCGTCCCACGCTGCAGCACAATCAGCTGAAGAACCACCCTCGACGCTGCATACTTCCCTAGCTTGTTTTAACTCTTCGGCGATTTTTTCTTCGATATTGCTCATAATACCTCTTTTTTATTTATGTCTTAAATGTTAGAGAATTTCATTTCCATACTAACTGATTTTATCTAGGTTAGCGTATATTCCCTGAAAATCACCCTAAAATAATCTAGAGTCACATTCAAGAAAAACTATGATTAATCAAGTTCAATGGCACAATGTTTTATCTACTCGTCCTTCCTTAGAAGGGGCTTTAGATGAAATTACCCAAAGATTAACAACAACTTTAACACAAACACCAGATTTAGGTATTCTCTTTGTTGCTTCAGCTTACGTGAGTGAATATCCCCGCGTTATTCCCTTATTACGAGAAAAATTACCCATTCCCATCATCATCGGTTGTGGTGGTGGAGGAATCGTGGGTATGAAAACCGAGCAACAAGTATTAGAAATAGAAGGAAATACCGCGATTAGTTTAACAGTCTTAAATTTACCAGAAGTAGAAATCACCCCTTTTTATCTTAAAGCTGAACAATTACCGGATTTAGATAGTTCCCCCCAGGGTTGGAGTGATTTAATTGGTATTTCTCCAGTCAAACAACCTAACTTTATTCTCTTAGCTGACCCATTTTCCGCCAAAATCAACGATTTATTAGAAGGTTTAGACTTTGCTTATCCAGGTTCAATCAAAATTGGTGGTTTAGCTAGTTCTGGAGCGATGGGAGGAGTTAATAGTCTCTTTTATTATACTCCTGAACATCAAGCCCCTCACGTTCTCAACGAAGGTACTATAGGAATAGCTCTAAATGGTAATATAGTAGTTGAGACTATAGTTGCTCAAGGTTGTAAACCCATCGGAAAACCCTATCAAATTACCAAAGGGGAACGCAATATTATCCTAGAGTTAGCTACAGAAGAAGCCTTAAAACCACCCCTAGTTATCTTACAAGAATTAGTTAATAGTCTCGATGAACAAGATCGGGAATTAGCCCAACATTCCCTGTTTTTGGGTATCGCTAGAGATGAATTTAAGTCAGAATTATCTCAAGGAGATTTCCTCATTCGTAACCTTCTAGGGGTTGATCCACGTATGGGAGCTATTGCAGTAGGCGATCGCATTCGTCCCGGTCAAAGAGTACAGTTTCACTTACGCGACGCTAATACTTCTGCGGAGGATTTAGAACTATTATTATCTCATTACCAAAGACAACAAAACTCCCCCGCTTCTGTTGTTGGTGCTTTACTTTTTTCTTGTCTCGGTAGAGGAGAAAGACTCTATAACCAACCTAATTTTGACTCAGAATTATTTCGTCGTTACTTCCCCAATATCCCCCTAGGTGGTTTTTTCTGTAACGGTGAAATTGGTCCTGTGGCTGGTAGCACTTTTTTACATGGTTATACTTCCGCTTTCGGTATTTTCAGTCAACCTAACGAGGAAGCAAAAAGCTAGCATGATTATCCACCAAATTAGGGTATCCTTCTGGACTTATAGCGCCAAATTGTTCCAAATATTCACCTACTCTCGGTGGTAAATGAGCAAAATCAAATAAACTATCTCCAGCTGCGATATCAGACCAAAAATAACGTAAATAGGGAGTCAGAGGAGTAGCTTCAGCTGCAGATAAATACAGAGGATAACCCATTAACAATTTCAGCATAAAAGAGTCAGATTTTTGCGCCATAGACTCCCTAGAATTTAACTCTAGGTTATCCCAACCTGGAACAGATTTAACTCGATGAGAAGAGATAGTTAATTTAATTATCTCCCTATGGTCGTATTGTAAATCTAGGATACGATAAGGATGAGGATAACTAACGGTTGAACCCGTGGTAATCTCCGTTAAGCCATCTTCAGAAGCTACATCTTGGACGTGTAAATGTCCTGTGAAAATTAATTTAACCCCATATTTCCTTAAAATTTGCTTCAACTCTGACGCATTAGCCAACATATACCGTTGTCCTAATTGGTGGATAGATTGTCCGGGTAGATGTTCAATTACGTTATGATGGATCATTACCAAGACTAATTTATCGGTTAATTCTGCTAAAGTTGTCTCTAACCAGGTTAATTGCTCTTGATCCAAACATCCTAATTGTCTGCCATCTTCACTAAACTGAGTGGAATTGAGTCCAATTAGCTGTAAACCAGGAGCAATTTCCTGACTATAATAGAGTTGTTCAGGATTAGAGTAACCGAACTTTTGATAATAAGAGGGAAAATCCCTTAACCCTATATAATTTTCGTATTGTTCTAAATAACGCACATCATGATTACCAGGGATAACATAAGCAGGAAAAGGTAACCTTTCTAAACGTTGTTTTAACCATTGGTGATTCTCCTTTTCACCATCTTGGGTTAAATCTCCAGGTAATAACAGAAAATCTATGTTAAGCTGTTCTAAATGTTCTAAGACTTTCTCCAATGCAGGGATACTCACTTCAATTAAATGAAACCGATTAGCATTTTTATCAATTGTTTCGGGAATTCCTACATGGGGATCGCTAATAATAGCAAAACGATAATTACAACTCATATTTAAAATACTTATTCTAGTTTCTCCTGAAGATATCTTAAAATATTTTTTGCACAACTGTAAAGTAAAATAAATGGTTAGAGTTAGAGTTCGTCAACACGTCAACCCCTTAAGTTTTAAATATCAACAACCCCTAGATATCCCTGATTGGTCTAATATTTATGCTGAACTTAATCAACCTTTACATCTAGATTTAGGAGCAGCTCGCGGTAAATTTTTACAATCTTTAGCTCAAATTCACAGTAATTATAATTATTTAGGTCTAGAAATTCGTGAACCCTTAGTCAAAGCTGCCAACCTAGAAACAGAAGAATTAGGCTTAAATAATGTTTATTTTCTTTTTGCTAATGCTAATAACTATATAGGCAAAATTTTAGCATCCATACCAGAATTAAAATTGCAAGTTATTACTATACAATTTCCCGACCCCTGGTTTAAAACACGTCACAGTAAACGTCAAATAGTGCAACCAGATTTAGTCAAAGTCTTACTAGAATACTTACAACCAGAAGGGATTATCTTTCTCCAATCAGACGTTCACAAAGTAGCTGAATACATGAGTCAACAATTTTTAAACTATCCTGATTTTACCGAAAAATTTAGTCACTCATGGTTAGATAATAATCCCTTTCCCGTAGCTACAGAAAGAGAAAAACTTACCCTCGCTCAAAATCAACCAGTCTATCGTATCTTAATAAAAAAACAAGCTTAACGATTACTTAACCTCAATATGTTAATATGTGAACTGTAACTTAACTAAGATTAACCATGAAAATAGTCAAATCAATAATTACCCTAGTTTGTATCATTACTTTGGCTTGGAGCAGTTTAGTTTTACCAAGTTCAGCTAGTACTGCCAATACTCAAAACTATCATGTAATGGGATTATTTGATAATCTCTTCAATAGAGCTGAAGCAACCAGCAAAAAAGTAGAAGGGAAAATACAAGAAGAAACAGGAAAATTAACCGATAATCCAGCAGATCAAATCGAAGGTAAAGCAAAACAAGTTCAAGGAGAAGCCATGGAAAAAATAGAAGAGGTTAAGCAATCAGTAGAAAAAGCCAAAGATGAAGCGGTTAAAAACTTAAAAGAATTCACCGAAAATATGCAATAATTGAGTAATTCCCTACTGTTCACAGTGGGGAAGAACAAACAAAAACAGCAATTAACAGCGTGAAGATTTTAGTCATTGGTAATGGTGGGCGAGAACACGCCCTCAGTTGGAAATTACTCAAATCAGAGCAAGTAGAACAAGTATTTGTAGCACCAGGTAACGGTGGAACAGCAAACCTAGCAAAATGTCAAAATCTCCCCCTAACAGTAGAAGACTTTGCAGGTATAGCTCAAGCAGTAACAACCTATGGGATTGATTTAGTAGTAGTAGGACCCGAATTGCCTCTCTCATTAGGTATTACTGACTACTTGCAAAAGCAGACAAAGGTGAAAATATTTGGACCTAGCAAACTCGGATCACAACTAGAAGGGAGTAAATCCTGGTCAAAAGCACTGATGCAAAGTGCAGGAATACCCACAGCACAGGGAGCAACATTTACCAACCCTAGAGACGCTAAATCATATATACAAGCACAGGGAGCACCTATTGTCGTCAAAGCAGACGGATTAGCAGCAGGAAAAGGAGTAACCGTAGCTATGACGATCGCCGAAGCAACAGAAGCGGTAGAAAATCTCTTTCAAGCTAACCCCAAAAGCTTAGTAGTTATCGAAGAATATCTCGAAGGAGAAGAAGTCTCTATCTTAGCTTTAACCGACGGTAAAACCATTCGTACCCTCTTACCCGCTCAGGATCATAAACGTATAGGAGAAGGAGACACGGGGAACAATACAGGAGGAATGGGAGCTTATACACCAGCACCCCTGGTAGATGAGCAGTTAAGTCAGCAAATTCACCAACAAGTATTAGAGCCAGTACTTAAAGAACTACAAGCAAGAGACATAGACTATAGAGGGGTTATTTATGCAGGATTAATGATTACTCCTCAAAAACAAATCAAAGTGTTAGAATTTAATAGTCGCTTCGGAGATCCAGAAACCCAAGCAATTCTACCTTTGTTAGCAACACCTCTAGAGCAAGTACTTCTAGCTTGTGCTAACCAAACACTAGAGCAACTCCCAGCTTTGAGCTGGGATCAAGGCTCAGCAATATGTGTAGTGATAGCATCAGGAGGCTATCCGAGTAACTATGAACCAGGAAAAAGAATTACAGGAATTGCTACAGCAGCAGAACAAGGGGTGATCGTCTTTCACGCAGGGACAAAAATTGAGCAAACAGGAGAATTAGTAACCGCAGGAGGAAGAGTACTCAATGTAGTAGCAACAGGGGAAAACTTCAAACAAGCACAAGCCAAAGTATATCAAGGAGTCGAGCAAATCGATTTTGAGGGGAAATATTACCGTCGCGATATCGGTTATCGACTATTTCAGAATTCTTAAGAACAGTTAAGATTAATATATATTTACTAGCATCAGAGTAAGTTATGGTTATCAAAAAAAGAGGACTAGTGCTAGGGGCTACAGCCTTCTTTCTAACTAGTGTAGCAGTAGCGGGTACAGGCATCAGATTATCACAGACTCAAGCCTTCTTTCGTGAAAGTCCCAAAGAATTGGTTGACGAAGTCTGGCAAATAGTCAATCGTCAATACGTAGATGCAACCTTTAATCAAGTAGATTGGCGAGAAATACGCCAAGAATATCTAGAGCGGGATTATGCTACTAAAGAAGAAGCATACGAAGCAATCAAGGAAATGCTGGAAACTCTCGAAGATCCCTATACACGCTTCATGAATCCTGAAGAATTCAACAACATGAAGGTTGACACCTCGGGAGAATTAACAGGAGTAGGGATACAAATCGCTCAAGATGAAGAAACAAATCACCTGATAGTAGTTTCTCCTATAGAAGATACCCCCGCTTTTGACGCAGGAATACTGGCTAAAGATATTATTACTAAAATTGACGGTGTCAGTACCGAAGGAATGGACGTCAATGAAGCGGTTACCTTGATTCGTGGTAAACCAGGTACAGAAGTAACCCTGACCATCAAAAGAGGCGATCGCCAAATAGATTACCCCCTAACCAGAGCTAGTATTCAAATTCACCCCGTTAAAGCACGTATAGAAGAAACAGATCAAGGTAGAATCGGTTATATTCGCTTAACCCAATTTAGCGCTCAAGCTTCTAAAGAAATGAAAGAAGCGATCCAATCTCTTAATGAAGAAAATGTGGTTGGTTTTGTCTTAGACTTGCGTTCTAATCCTGGTGGGTTACTTATTTCTAGTGTAGAAATAGCCAGAATGTGGTTCAACGAAGGACGTATAGTCTCTACCGTCGATCGCTTGGGGGAATCAGAGCGTTATAGTGCTAATAACACTGCTTTAACCGATAAACCTTTGGTAATTTTAGTAGATGGTGGCTCAGCTAGTGCTAGTGAAATACTCGCAGGAGCATTACAGGATCACGACCGCGCGGTCATAGTAGGTACTCAAACCTTTGGCAAAGGATTAGTACAATCAGTAAGAGGTTTAGGGGATGGCTCTGGTTTATCGGTAACTATCGCTAAATACTTAACTCCTGATGGTCGAGATATCAATAAAGAAGGGATAGCTCCTGATATAATTTATGAGATGACGGAAGAAGAGCGAAAAGCCCTACAGCTAGAACGTGATAAAATCGGCACAGTAGAAGACCCCCAATTTAGTAAAGCTTTAGATGTACTCTTTCAAGAAGTAGCTAGAGCTAATATGGAAGCGAAAAACTAAACAATATTTTTTCCCCCATGAACTATCTAGATCCCCGCTTAAAAAACTCTATAGAAAGACTATTTCTCCTACACCTCTATGGTAGATGGGTATTTGTGATTTTAAGCTGGTTAATTTTGGGTTCTTGGGGGATTTGGGGATTACGGGATGATATCTCTCTGTGGCAAGATTATTTTACTTGGACCGCGGTGCGTTACGCTTTTCATTTTAATCCCCTTTCTACTCTCTTACTCTCTTTTTGTGTAGGGATAACTGGTGCAGTCTTGGTTTGGCAAAGTAATAATATCCTCAGGGGAGGAATCGCACCAGCTGAAAAAAAACGTCTTGAAAAACAAGTCAAGAAAATTTTAGCAACAGGTCCTAAACACCCCTTGTGGCAATGGGTTTGCTCTTCTAAATAATAGTTTTAACTACTTTTAGTGGCTACCCATCACAATTTTTTACAGAGATTGTGCCGCGGCGCGTGCTGCAGCTGCTTCATCGGGGTGAATACCCAGACGAGTTAAGTTGAGACGACCTTTAGAGTCGATTTCTCGTACTTTAACTACTACCTCATCTCCAACTGCTAGTTCATCTTCTACCCTAGCGACTCTTCCTTCGGCTAATTGAGAGATATGAATCATTCCTTCTTTACCAGGGATAACCTCTACAAAAGCCCCAATCTGAATGATGCGTGTGACTTGACCTACGTAAACATCTCCTTCGTTAAGTTTACGAGTCATGTTATAGATTAGCTTTTTAGCTTGTTCTCCTTTTTCTCCTTCTAAAGCAGAGATAGTCACTGTACCATCATCGCTAATATCGATTTTAGCTCCTGTTTGTTCGGTGATACCTTTAATCGTTTTACCACCAGGTCCGATCACTAAACCAATTAATTCAGGATCAATTTTGATGGTTAATAAACGGGGGGCATAGGGAGATAATGTTGTTGCAGGAGTACTAATGACGCTGAGCATCTTCTCCAAAATATGCAGACGCGCAGGTTTAGCTTGTTGAATAGCTTCAGCTACTACTTTCATGGGTAATCCGGTGATTTTCATATCCATTTGTAAAGCAGTAATACCAGTATCTGTACCCGCTACCTTAAAGTCCATATCCCCGAGAAAATCTTCGATACCTTGAATATCTGTGAGAATTCTCACTTCGTCTCCCTCTTTAATTAACCCCATCGCTGCACCACTAACGGGTTTAATAATGGGAACACCTGCATCCATCAAGGCTAAAGTTGAACCACAGACAGAGCCCATGGAGGTTGAACCGTTAGAAGATAATACTTCTGATACAACTCTGAGAACATAAGGGAACTGATCTTGGGGTGGTAAGACGGGAACTAAAGCTCTTTCCGCTAAGGCACCATGTCCTATTTCTCGACGTCCTGGCGATCGCATCGGTTTAGTTTCGCCCACAGAAAAAGGAGGGAAGTTGTAATGATGTAGATAACGTTTTTCGTCATCAGGGTGTAAATCATCTACTAACTCTTGAGCATCTCCTGGAGTTCCTAGGGTAGCTAGAGAGAGTACTTGGGTTAAACCTCTGTTAAACAAAGCACTACCATGAACCCTTCTCGGTAAGATACCCACTTGACAAGAAATAGGACGCACTTCGTCTAATTTACGACCATCCACCCTGATTCTGTCTTCGATGATTTGACGACGCATCAATTTTTTGGTTAAATCCTTGAACAGATTAGAGAAAAGCTTAGCATCTTCCTTAACCACCAATTTAAGGCTATCTTCTTCTGGTAAAGCGGCGATATCCTCGTTGAGGACTTTTTCTTTAATCGCGTCTAACTTCTCATCTCGTTCTTGTTTACTCAGATGATACTGAGTCAAAATCTCTTTAATTCCTTCAGCTGCTTTAGCTTCTAGATAATCCTTGAGTTCTTGATTTGTGGCGACAGGTTCACTTACCTCGGCTTCTCTGCCCAACTCTTGGACTAATTCTAGTTGTTTTTTAATTAATTCCTGTACCGCTTCATAACCAAAGTCGATCGCTTCGATGATATCTTGTTCTGGTAGTTGATTTGCTCCTGCTTCTACCATCACTACTCCATCTGGAGTCCCTGCTACGACTAGATCTAACTCACCTTGTTCTACCTCTTGATAATTAGGGTTAATGATAAACTCATCTCCGATTAACCCCACTCTTACCGCAGCCATTGGACCTGCAAAAGGTATTTTAGCTAGTAAAACCGCTAAAGAAGCTCCTGTAACCGCTAAAACATCTGGTGGTACTTCTTCGTCTAAAGATAGAGTAGTAGCGACTATCTGAATATCATCTTTTAACCAACTTGGAAATAAAGGACGTAGAGGGCGATCGATTAATCGACTAATTAAAGTAGCTTTTTCTGGTGGTCTTCCTTCTCTTCTTAAAAACCCCCCTGGAATTCTGCCTACTGCGTAGAGTCTCTCTTCATAATCTACGATCAGGGGTAAAAAATCAACTCCCTCCCTCCCTGGAGTACGAGTCGCTGTCACTAAAACCGAGGTATCACCTGACTGTATTAATACAGATCCTCCCGCTTGAGGAGCTAGCACACCTGTTCTGATCCTGATATCCCTACCATCAAAGGATATAGATCTATCGATTTCTGTCATCTAAAGTATTTTCCTTCTTTCTTTTATCCTGCTCTTAAGCAATCCTAACATTTTCTCTCTAACTATTATGACATTGATGCGGTTCGGACTTGTTCAGTATAATTTTGAGGGCGCAATTGACGCAAAAAACTGAGAGTAAATTTAGTGATCTCATTAGGAAGATAGGATAACAACCAGCCCCCATAGAGTTTAGCAGAATTACCCAGAATATCTCTAGAGAAGTTTAATAATTGACGACCTTGTTTGACTTCTCCTTGTTCAATTAATCTTAACCCCAAAGCTTGTTGAGTTTGTGCTAATTTAACTAGACGTCGCTTTTCTAACTCAGGAGTAGAGAAACGATAATCATTGAGACAAAAAGCTTTTGCAGACAGAAAATGAATATCTTGTTTAAGACTAGTTTGTTGTTGATGAAAACGATACTCCATCAATAACTCAGGTAAGAAATAACCAGTTTTACCAGCGATCGCCAATCTTACCAACAAATCAAAATCCTCACAACCATCAGCTTGAGAGCGTAAATAATCCACCTCTTGTAGAGAAGTTAAACGAAAAAGGGTAGAACCCATTTGTAAACTTTGATAATCAAAGGTTTGCTCGATTAAATCAGGAATAATTCCCTCACTGAGTTTATCCTTTCCCCATTTAGCTATATTCAATTGAGTTGCATCTTTCATTCTCTGACTATCACTAGCAATAATCCAATGATTAGTACAGACAAAATCAACCTCGGGGTGATTATCAAGTCTAGCTACAGTTTTCGCCAAAAAATCAGGAGTAATCCCGTCATCATCGTCAAATTTCAGAAAATATTCTCCCTTAGCTGCGGTAAATCCTGTGCGCATATTACGACTTCTACCGATATTCAGAGGTTGTCTGATATATTTAAGGCGATCGTCTCTCCATTGTTTAACCAGCTCTGGAGTATCATCAACAGAAGCATCATCACAGATAATTAGTTCAAAATCACTATAGGTTTGTTGCCAGACACTATTAACCGCGTATGCTAGATATTGGGAACGATTATAAGTAGGAATACAAATTGTAACTTTAGGCATTTGCAATGAGTCAACCTGAAATAGCAGCTATTATCTGTACACACAATCGAGATAATTATTTAGGTGGGGCGATCGATAGTTTACTAGAACAAGATTATAGTAATTATGAAATAATAGTTATAGATAACGCCTCAAGCGATCGCACCCCGGAAGTAGTTAGATCCAGACTAGATAATCCTAAGCTAAAATATATTTATGAACCAGAACTAGGACTATCCATAGCTCGTAATCGTGGTGCAAAAGAAACCGACGCCGAAATTATAGCATATCTCGATGATGACGCTATAGCTAGTCCACAATGGTTAAGAGAAATTGTCACAGCTTATCGAGACAATCCCCAATTAGCGATCGCAGGTGGAAAAGTCACCCTCATCTTTCCCGAAGGTATAAACAAACCTAACTGGTTATCAGATAATTTAGCAGGTGGGTTAGGCGCTTATAATTTGGGAGATAAGCCAATAGAGATTAACAATCCCAACTTAACCCCAAGAGGAGTCAACTACTCTATTAGACGCAGTTGTTTAGAACAACTCGGAGGTTTTGACATTAATCTAGGTAGAATTGGTAAAAAACTTCTTTCTAACGAAGAATTATACATGACCGAGAAAGCCATCAAAAAGGGTTGGTCAGTGATGTACTTACCCCAAGCCATTGTAGCCCATAACGTTGCTCCAGAACGTCTTAAACCTGATTGGTTTTTACGTCGTAGTTGGTGGCAAGGAGTAAGCGAGTATTATCGAGAAGAAGCTAACCTGCAACAAGGTATGTCTCAACTAACTAGAGGAGGAGAAAGATTAGTTAGAGGTTTATCTAAATCCATTCTCGATCCCCAAGAAAGTTTTGCTCATCTGGTTTATGCTTATGGTCAAATTGGTTATCTCAGTCTAGTTATGCAAAACCTAGTCAAACCGCGTCAAAGATGAAAAAAGCCTTAATTTGTGGCGTATCTGGTCAAGATGGAGCATATTTAGCCCAATTACTCCTCCAAAAAACCTACCAAGTCTATGGTACATCCCGAGATGCTCAAATCTCTACCTTTAGCAATCTCGCGCGTTTAGGGATTCTTGCCGAGGTAGAATTATATTCTATGTCCCTCAATGATTTTCGCAGTGTTTTACAAGTCTTAAAAAAAGTCCAACCCGACGAGATTTATAATTTAGCTGGTCAAAGTTCCGTTAGTCTTTCTTTTGATCAACCAGTAGAAACCCTAGAAAGTATCTCTGTGGGGACACTCAATTTATTAGAAGCGATTCGCTTTACCGATAGTCCTATTAAACTCTATAATGCCGGATCTAGTGAATGTTTTGGTGATATTGGGGATAACTTAGCTACTGAATATACCCCTTTTCGTCCCAGAAGTCCTTACGCAGTGGCTAAAGCCGCCGCTTTTTGGCAAGTTGCTAACTATCGAGAAGCTTACGGTTTATTCGCTTGTTCTGGTATTTTATTTAATCATGAATCTCCTTTAAGACCAGAAAGATTTGTTACCCAAAAAATTATTAGTACCCTCTGTCGGATTGTACAGGGAAGTTCAGAAAAGTTACACTTAGGCAATATTGATATTATTAGAGATTGGGGTTGGGCTGAAGAATACGTTAAAGCCATGTATTTAATGCTACAACAAGATCAAGCAGATGATTATGTTATCGCTACAGGTGTAAGTTACTCCCTTAAAGAGTTTATCGCCACAGCTTTTGCTACAGTAGGTTTAGATTGGCAAGAGCATGTTTTAAGTGATGCGAGTTTATTACGTCCCACAGAATTAATGATTAGTCGGGCTAATCCCAGTAAAGCTAGGCAAAAATTAGCCTGGTCAGCAGGGTATAAAATGCCCGATATTGTTAAAATGATGATTAAGGCAAAAATTGGCTAATTTGTTGATAAGCTTGATAACAATTTTCCCAAGTCTTAACAGAAGCTTTCACATTGCCAAAACAGAGTGACTGATGAGTTAATAACAAGGTTTGGTAGGGGAGGGGTTGAGAAAACCCCTCTATTAAGCGCCAATATTCACCATCAGTACGACTCATTTGTTGAGGAATTAATCGGCGATCGTCTAATAATTGTAACATTCCCTGATAAAGACATACACAAGCAGTATGATAATTTTTTTCCTCAGCGTATTTAAGCGATCGCTTTAACCACTGATCTACGGTTATCAACTCATTCTTACTATTAATTACAGTTGACTTAGGTCTTGATTTTTTGAGGTTATTAGCATAGGCTATAATCATGGTAAGAATAAGAACAATTAGTAGCCCTAACAGCGTCCAAAAGAAGACAGCACCCATCCACTCTAATAACTCTTGATTAAACCAAGAAAACTCTGGTAGGTCTGGAAAATCAAGACGCAATCGTGATACTTGCCATTCTAACCATTCACTAACCCTTCGGTATAGTTGGGAAATCTCCCAAGCTATACTACTACTTTGGGCTTCTCCTTTAGTTGCTATCAATGTCGTCAACAAACTTACCATTAGAATCAGTTATTCTAGAAGCGATCGCCAAATCTGACCAAGGATATATCACCTTCGCTGACTATCTTAACCTAGTCCTTTATCATCCTCAATACGGCTATTATAGCTCTAGAACCAACCAAATCGGCGCAGGTGGAGACTTTTTTACCTCCTCATCCCTAGGTCCAGATTTTGGCGAATTACTCGCTTTACAACTACAACAAATGTGGGAAGTATTAGAATACCCCCATCCCTTTACTTTACTAGAAATGGGGGCAGGTAGAGGACATTTAGCCCAAGATATTTTAAACTATCTAGCCACAAACAACCCCGATTGTTTTCAAGCTATCCAATATCTAATTATCGAAACTTCTCCTCAATTGCGCAAGGAACAGCAAAAACTCTTAACATCTCGATTCCCTCAAGTTACCTGGACAAATTGGCAAAAAATAGCCACTAATTCTCTGATTGGTTGTTGCTTTAGTAATGAATTAATAGACGCTTTTTCTGTACATCAACTAATTCTTACTCAAGGAGAATTAAAAGAAGTTTATGTCACTTATTCTGACAATCAAGTACAAGAAATCTATCAAGAAATATCCACTCCAGAATTATTAAATTATTTCCAATTATGTAACCTAGATTTTCCTTCTAATCTTTATCCCGATGGTTATCGTACTGAAGTAAACCTAGAAGCTTTATCATGGTTAAAAACCCTCGCTAGTAAATTAAATACTGGCTATATTCTTACTATTGATTATGGTTATGATGCACCTCGTTATTATCATCCCCAACGTTGCCAAGGTACAATACAATGTTATTATCAACATCATCGCCACAATAATCCCTATATTTATTTAGGAGAACAAGATATTACTACTCAGGTTAATTTTACCGCACTAGAACGCCAAGGAGAATTAATCGGTTTAAACAACCTCGGCTTGACTAAACAAGGTATGTTTCTGATGGCATTAGGATTGGGGGAAAGACTCCAAGCTTTAAGTAATTCCACTGATAAACTCTCACAAATTCTCCAACGTCGAGACGCTTTACATCAACTAATCAATCCCGCTGGTTTAGGTAATTTCACGGTTTTACTGCAGGGGAAAAATTTAACACCGCAACAACAACAATTTACTTTAAAAGGTTGGCAATGTTAAAATATATTTTGGGGAAAAAGTCAATAAAAATTTAATGTTTTCTTTATATAAATAGTAAGAAAGGTTCATCATGAACAGCCCAACCTCAAAACCTCGACACCTACTCATAATTGAAGAACCAGAACAAAATACAGAAATTTATCTAGAAAATAAAGTTTATACCGTAGGTCGGCACTCTCAAAATGACATAGTTTTATACTCTCAAACAGTATCTCGTCACCATTGTACCCTCTTAAAAGTTAAATATAACCAAGTAGAAGAACAGGACGTTTTCTGGATTATCGACGGGGATTTAAAAGGAAATCGCAGTACTAATGGTTTAATTGTTAATAACAAAAGATGTTTATCTCATGAGTTAAAAAATGAAGATATTATTACTCTCGCTAATCATGTAAGTCTTAAATATTATCAAATTAATCACAATCATCCTAACAGGAAATATCCTACGATAAAAATACAAAATGTTGATTTTCTCAATCTGCAAGAATCTAGTACAACAATCGTTGGTACACATGATGCTCAGAAAAATAAGACCAATCTGTTACCCAATTTAAACTATAATGTTACGAGTGTTCCTCATCCAATTATTGAGGTAGATTATGAAGGTAAAATTATTTACACCAATTCCATAGCTAAGCTAAAACTTCCCAATCTAGAAAAATTAGACCTGAATCATCCTATTTTTTCAGATTTATTTAATAACTTAACTAACCCAGAAGAACAATTTATAACTAGAGAGATTACTCTTGACTTAGATACTTATCAAGAATATATTCAATATCTACCTGAAGAAAAAATCATCAGGATTTATCTATTCGACTTAACCAAGCAAAAAGAAACAGAATCAGCCCTAGAAGAAACAGAAGCAAAATATCAAGCAATTGTTAGACAAATATCCGAGGGAATCTTTTTGATGGATTTAAATACTCGGAAGATTATTGACTGCAATCAAGCCTATTGTCAATTATTAAACTACAGTCAAGAAGAATTATTAACCCTAACTATTTATGATATTTTACCGATAGATGATGAAGTAATAGATAGTTATATAGAGACAATAACAGCTAAAAAACAAGAACTAATGATCGAAGGTTGTCACTGTAGTAAGAATAATCAACTCATCGACGTAGAAGTTAGTATTAGTTTAATTCAATACGCTAATAAACAAATACTCTGTTTTGCTGTTCGAGATATTAGACAAAGAAAGAAAACCGAAAAACTATTAATTAAACAAGCTTATTATGACGCATTAACAGGGCTACCTAATCGTGTCTTCTTTAACCAGAGATTAGAACAAGCGATCGAAAATGCGCATAAATTTAATCATCAAGTAGCGGTATTATTTTTTGATTTAGACCACTTTAAAAAAATTAACGACTCTTTAGGTCATAATCTAGGAGATAAACTCCTCAAAACTTTTGCCAAAAAAGTATCTAGTCTCCTAACATCTTATCAAACCTTTGCTCGTTGGGGAGGAGATGAATTTATTTTATTACTTCCCAATGTTAGTGATATCAAAGAAGTTAGTGATCTAGCAAACAAAATTTTTGAACTGTTAGAAAGACCATTTAAAATAGAAGGACAATTACTTCATATTAGAATGAGTATTGGAATTGCTTGTTATCCTCAAGATGGCAAAGATAGAGATACATTACTCAGAAACGTTGACGCGGTTTTATACCGTATTAAAGAACAAGGGCGCAACTGTTATCAATTTTATAACCCCAAAATAAACGCTCAATCATCAGAATTATTAACCTTAGAAAACCTTTTATATCGAGCTATTGAAAAAGAAGAATTGTTTCTGAATTATCAACCCCAAGTTAACTTAAAAACCGAAAAAATTATGGGTATAGAAAGTTTATTACGTTGGCATAACCCTGAATTAGGCTTAATTTCTACTCCCAAATTTATCAAAATAGCTGAAGAAACTGGTTTAATTACTTCTATTGGCAAATGGGTATTAGAAAAAGCCTGCTACCAATATTTAGAATGGGAACAAATGGGGATAGCTCCAGAATATATAGCTGTCAATCTTTCCCCCAGACAATTACAACAAGAAAATCTTTTAAGCAATATAGAAGAAATTCTCAACAAAACTAACTTAAATCCCCAATGTTTAGCCCTAGAAATTACCGAAAGTTGTCTAATTGAAGATACAGAAACAGTAAGCGATGTCTTATTAACCTTAGTAGATATTGGAGTTAATATTACTCTCGATGATTTTGGTACAGGTTACGCTTCTTTAGCTTATTTAAAAAAATTCCCTTTCCACACCTTAAAAATAGACCGATCTTTCGTTAAAGATATCACTGAAAGTCGTCAAAACGTGGCTTTAGTCTCAGCGATTATTACATTAGCACAAGCATTAGACTTAAAAGTCATCGCCGAAGGTATAGAAACAGAAGAGCAACTAGAAATACTCGGGGATTTAAACTGTGAAGGTATCCAAGGTTATTATTTCAGTGTACCTTTAGGTGCTCACGAAGCCCACGACTTTCTCAAAAGTTATCCCCTAGAAAATTCTACTAGAAAATTTCCAACTCTAGCAGACTACAGGGAATAGCGCCATTATAAACTGCAAAACGACGAGAAGGTTTAAGACGAATTTTTTTAGCTAATTGGGAATTACCAGTCAGTATATAAGCTCGCCAACCTCGAAAACGTTGTTTTAACACATCTCCTAATAATTGATAGAGACTAGTTAATGCTGAGACATCACCAATACGTTTCCCATAAGGAGGGTTAGTAATAATAATTCCTTCTGCACTTGGAGGATAAACCTCAGCTAAATCTTGGTTAAGTAACTTAATTTGCTTTTCTACACCACAGAGACGAGCATTATAACGAGCTTGTTGTAAGATTTGACTATCAGCTTCACTACCCACAATAGGGGTTAAAGACTCAGATACTTGACTCTCTAGGGCTTCTGTGCGTAATTTTTGCCAAAGACTAGCATCAAAATCTGACCAATTTTCAAAAGCAAAACTATCACGAAATAAACCAGGAGCAATGTTTAAAGCTTTTAAAGCAGCTTCTAGAGGTAAAGTGCCCGAGCCACAAAGAGGGTCAAAAAAGGGTATATTACTATTCCATTGGGCTAAATCTAGTAAACTCGCGGCTAAAGTCTCCTTCAGGGGTGCTAAACCCATCGCAGGGCGATAACCTCGACGGTGTAAACTATCTCCTGAGCTATCTAAACTGAGAATACATTGATCTTGATAGATATGAGCGTTAAGTAATAAATCAGGGTTACGGGTGTCAATGCTAGAGCGTTGATTAGTTTTTTCTCTTTGTTGGTCTATAATGGCGTTTTTTATTTGTAGAGCGTTAAAATGAGTATGGTTAAGATTGCTGTTACCTCCCGTAGAATTAACCGCAAAAGTTTGCTCTGTCGTGAGGTATTTTGACCAATTAATTTGTTTAACTTGTTGATATAATTCTTCTCGATTAGAACATTTAATTGTTTGAATTGGCATTAAGAGTCGATAGATAATTCTTGACCAGAGGTTAACCCGATAGAGCAAAGATTTATCTCCAGTAAAAGAGACACCAGTAAAGGTTATCTCTACGTCTTTTGCTCCTAGATTCTTTAATTCTTGAGCGGCGACTTCCTCTAAACCTCTAGCGACGGTAGCAAAATATTGATTCATACGGTTTTTAGCTAACTAAAGTAGTGTTTTCTCGACTTAGATTTTCTTTAAGCAAGATTTACAATATAAGAAAATAGTTAAATATAAATCTATGCAACCAAATAACCCACAAAAATTTACAGAAAAAGCCTGGGAAGCTATTGCTAGAACTCCCGAACTTGTTAAACAATCTAAACAACAACAAATAGAAAGTGAACATCTAATGAAGTCTCTCTTAGAAGAGGAAGGCTTAGCTATTAGTATTTTTAATAAAGCTAATGCAAGTGTTCCTAAACTAAGAGATAAAACTGAGCAATTTAGCCAACGTCAACCTAAATTAGCTAACGTCAGTGAGTCTATTTATTTAGGAAATAGTCTTGATACACTGTTAGATAGAGCCGAAAATTATCGTCAGGAGTTTAAAGATGATTATATCTCTATAGAGCATATACTTTTAGGATACTGCAAGGACGATCGCTTCGGTAAAGCACTTTATCAAGAATTTAACCTCACAGAAAAACGACTCAAAGAAATTATTACACAAATCAGAGGAAGACAAAAGGTGACTGACCAAAATCCAGAAGGTAAATACGAAGCTCTAGAAAAATACGGCAGGGAATTAACCCAATTAGCTAGAGCAGGAAAATTAGATCCCGTGATTGGTAGAGACGAAGAAATTCGACGTACCATTCAGATTCTCTCTCGTCGTACTAAAAATAATCCCGTCTTAATTGGTGAACCAGGAGTAGGTAAAACTGCTATTGTCGAAGGATTAGCCCAACGAATCGTTAACCGCGATGTTCCCGAATCATTGAGCGATCGCCAATTAGTCGCTTTAGATATGGGTGCTTTAATTGCAGGAGCAAAATACCGCGGTGAATTTGAAGAAAGACTCAAAGCAGTACTTAAAGAAGTCACCGAGTCACAGGGTAATATCATTCTCTTTATCGACGAAATACACACAGTCGTAGGAGCTGGAGCTACACAAGGAGCGATGGACGCGGGTAACCTACTCAAACCCATGTTAGCCAGAGGAGAATTGCGCTGTATAGGTGCGACTACTCTAGATGAGTATCGTAAATATATCGAAAAAGACGCAGCTTTAGAAAGACGTTTTCAAGAAGTGTTCGTCGGAGAGCCAACAGTTATTGATACTATCTCCATTCTACGGGGTTTAAAAGAACGTTACGAAGTCCATCACGGGGTTAAAATAGCTGATAACGCCTTAGTAGCAGCAGCGACATTGTCTAATCGTTATATCAGCGATCGCTTTTTACCAGACAAGGCGATCGACCTAGTTGACGAAGCAGCGGCTAAATTAAAAATGGAGATTACCTCCAAACCCGAAGAATTAGACGAAATCGATCGCAAAATTCTGCAACTAGAAATGGAGCGTCTCTCCTTACAAAAAGAATCAGACCCTATTTCTCAAGACAGACTGAGTAAACTAGAACTCGAACTAGCCAACCTCAAAGAAGAACAAAGAGCGTTAAACGCCCAATGGCAATCAGAAAAAGAGATTATCGCTCAAATTCGCACCGTTAAAGAGAAAATTGACCAAATTAACCTAGAAATTCAACAAGCCGAGCGAGATTACGATCTCAACAGAGCAGCAGAATTACGTTATGGCAAATTAACCGAACTACAACGTCAAATCAAAGAAATCGAAGCCCAACTCAGTGAGCAACAAACCAGCGGTAAAACCCTGCTCAGAGAAGAAGTATTAGAAGCTGATATCGCCGAAACCATCGCCAAATGGACAGGAATACCCGTCAGTAAACTAATAGCTTCAGAAAAAGAAAAACTCTTATATTTAGACAAAGAGTTGCATCAACGAGTAGTAGGACAATCAGAAGCAGTAGAAGCGGTAGCCGACGCCATTCAACGCTCTCGCGCGGGTTTAGCCGATCCCAACCGTCCCATTGCTAGCTTTATTTTCTTAGGTCCTACTGGTGTAGGTAAAACCGAATTAGCTAAAGCTTTAGCAGTATCTCTGTTTGATACAGAAAACGCCATGGTCAGAATTGATATGTCTGAGTACATGGAAAAACATACAGTAGCTCGCTTGATTGGTGCTCCTCCAGGATACGTCGGTTACGAAGAAGGTGGACAACTCACCGAAACGATTCGACGTCGCCCTTACGCGGTGATTTTATTTGACGAAATCGAAAAAGCACACCCCGACGTTTTTAACATCATGCTGCAGATTCTAGACGATGGACGTCTCACCGACTCTCAAGGTCATCTAGTGGACTTTAAAAACACCATTATCATCATGACTAGTAATATTGGTTCTCAATATATCCTTGATGTAGCTGGTGATGACTCTCGATACGAACAAATGAAAGAGCGAGTAATTGAAGCTATGCGCCAAAATTTCCGTCCCGAATTTCTCAACCGTATCGACGAAATGATTATTTTCCACTCCTTACAAGCATCTCAGTTAAACGAAATTGTCGAAATTCAAGTCAGAAGACTCCAAGAGCGTTTACATGAGCAAAAACTCGGTCTAAAATTATCTCAAAGTGCTGTTAACTTTTTAAGTGTGGTTGGGTATGATGCAGTATATGGAGCTCGTCCTCTGAAAAGAGCGATCCAACGTTATCTCGAAACACCCATCGCCAAAGCAATTCTGCGAGGTGAATTTAAACCAGATGATGTTATCCTTGTAGAAGTAGAAGATGAGCGCTTGAGCTTTAAAACTGCTTAACATTTTCTCATGGGGGGCAAAAACTCCCCCCTCATCTACAAAAAATCTCATCAAATAGTCAACTATTAGCTATTATGGAAATATAACTCTGTACATTAACCTACTGTCTTGCGGTGATACCCAATCTTATCATTGGTTGTTGAATTAGAATGTCAGTAATTACTTTGGTCCTCTTACACCCCCTAAAAGCAGTTCCAGTCCAAAACTGGACTTTTGAACCCGAGATAACTATTCGGGTTGGTCGCTCCATGGATAACGATGTAGTATTATATAGTGCTGTTGTTTCTCGTCGTCATTTAGAAATTAGACCAGTAGGGAATCAATGGGAGTTAGTGAATATCGGTGCTAATGGAACTTATATCAATGGTAAACGTATCGATAAAACACCCGTAGTTGATGGGATGATCGTTCGTTTAGCTAGTTCCGGACCTCAGATTAAGATTCAAATCGACAGCGAAGATCCCCAAATGAACGCTAATCTGACGCGACGGAAGCATTCATCACCCGTAAAAGGCAAAGATCCCGCTAAAGATACTATTGTTAGTTAAACCAGTATTTATAACTAGCATAAGCCATCGTCACCACTCCTGTAATAATAGAAGCCTCATCCACCTCAAATTGAGGATGGTGTAAAGGGTAATTACGACCCTCAAGATGTCCTACACCCAAACGAAACATTGAACCAGGAGCGTGCTCTAGATACAGAGAAAAATCTTCAGCACCCAAAGAAGGCTCACTTAAATTTTCAAGGCGATCGCTTCCCCAAGCTTCCCTAGCTGCTGACTCGATTAACTTAGTTAAGTGCAAATCATTCTGTACCGAAGGAACACCCCGACGATAATTAACCTCATAGCTAGCACCATAGGTTTGACAGACACTCGCGACAATTTTTTCAATCCATTCTGGTAGATTAGCGTGAGTTTCAGGGTGGAGAGAACGCACAGTACCAGCTAAACGCACTTGATCAGCGATCACATTAGGCGCTCTACCCCCACTAATTTGCCCTATAGTTAATACAATCGGACGCAAGGGATTTTGAGTACGACTAATCGCCTGTTGTAAACTAGTGATCACTTGAGCGGCGATCCAAATAGCGTCGGTAGCTTCATGAGGACGCGCACCATGTCCTGATTCTCCCTGAATAAAAATCTCTAAATCATCAGCAGCTGCCGTCAAAGCCCCATATCTTACCCCAATCGAGCGCGCAGGAATCGAGGGGAAAACGTGTACACCCAAAATATTAGTTACATCTCGCATCGCCCCATCTTGTACCATCCAACTAGCACCTTGGGCTATTTCCTCTGCGGGTTGAAACAAAAAACGTACCCTTCCTGGAAGTGGCTCGGGTAACTGAGAGAGTACCATTGCTGTACCCAAGCCTACGGTAGTATGTACGTCGTGACCACAGGCGTGCATGATCCCAGGTCGCCGAGAGGCAAAATCTAAAGCAGTATGTTCTTGAATCGGTAAAGCATCCATATCGGTACGAATCGCTAAAATTCGCTCATCTGCACCCTTACCCATCAATTCTCCTACTACCCCTGTTTTGCCCACCGCTTCTTGCACGTGTAAACCACAGGAAGACAAAACCCCCGCTACATAAGCTGCGGTTTGATACTCCTGTCCACTCAATTCTGGATGAGCGTGGAGATGACGACGAATTTCAATTAAACGTGAACTGACATTTTCGGCAATTTCTTTGATTTTCGTGAGCATTGAGACTACTAGTTGCTGATGATTCTTAATTTAGTTTTAACACGCCCACTCCATTGGTTGCATCGGTTCAAAAGTCGTTGTCAGTTGATAAGTACTAGAATTCTCTAACGCATAAGTAATCGCATTAACTAACTCATTATTGTGTAAACAAAACTCTTTAGATAAACGATTGGGTCGTTTTTGGGCGATCGCTGCTGCCATTTCCGCTACTCCACGACAAAAATCCATTTTTTGTGCACCACGATAAGCAAATTTCGGTGTTTTTCTCACTAAAGGATATTTCTGCTTAATCGGATTAAAAAAGACCTTACGTCGAATCCTGACCATTCTCTGAATATAAATTGGATCATCATAAAACCAACAATCCTTGATACTCATCACTCCGGTATCCCCAATAATCTTTAGTTCATGATCATGGGGAGCAACAATACCACAAGTTAATCTAGCTACCACACCCGAAGCAAATTTAATGCAAGCTACAGAAAAATCAGGAGTATCCGGGGGATTTAATTCTACACCCTCTACCTTATCAGGAATTAAACAACTCGAAAAAGCTGTAACACTTACCGCAGGACCAAAAAAAGTCGTCAACCAAGTTGTATAATAACCCGCGTGTTCAAAAGTACAGCCTACCTCAAACTCATCTTGATAGGGCCAAGGAATTCCTGATACACTTAACCATTGTTCATAAGGCATCTGGTGTACCATTCCTTCATCCATCTCAGCATAGACTAAACGAACTTTGCCAACTACATTCTCTCTTAACCCTTTCCAGAGTGTTTGCGCTGTTTCACTTAAAACACTACAGGGGGCTGAAGATATTTCTAATTCTTTTTCCTGTGCAATTGCTACTAATTCTTTGGCTTCTTCGTTAGTTACTCCTAAAGGTTTTTCTGAATAAACGTGTTTACCTGCTTCTAAACAAGCTTTGGAAACATTATAATGACTTCTAGGATTAGTTAAATTTAAGACTATATCTACTTTATTATCTTCTAATAACTCTTCTAGTGACTGATAAGCAGGAATTCCGTGAAATTGGGAAAATTGGGCAACACGTTCGGGATTTTTATCCATTACCCCGATTAATTCCAATTCTTTATGTTGAGGTAAGGTGCTTAAATAATAGTCTGCTACAAAACCACAGCCTACAATAGCAATTCTCATAAGTTATTATCCTAATCAAGACAATTTTCTCAGCTATTCTACTATGGTTCATATTCAAAATATCGAGCTAGCTCATTTTAAATCTTTTAGCGGTATTACCAAAGTTCCCTTTTTTCCTGGATTTACGGTTATTTCTGGTCCAAATGGCTCGGGAAAGTCCAATATTCTCGATGCTATCTTGTTTTGTCTCGGGTTAGCTAGCTCTCGTGGTATGCGCGCTGAACGTCTCCCGGATTTGATTAGTCATCACCACACCCAACAACGTAAAACCGCTGAAGCTTATGTCTCTGTTACCTTTGATTTAGGAGAGGAAAAAACACACAAGGTTACTAGACGTTTACGAGCAACTCAAGGTGGTAACTATACATCTACTTATTATATCAATGAGCAATCCTGTACTCTAACCGAACTGCATCAAGAACTCAATCGTCTCCGCATCTATCCCGAAGGTTATAATGTCGTCCTTCAAGGTGACGTTACTCGCATTATTACCATGAATAACCGCGAAAGACGAGAAATTATCGATGAATTAGCAGGAGTCGCCGAATTTGACCGCAAAATTGAGCAAACTAAACAAACTTTAGCTGAAGTTAGGACCACTGAAGAGCGTTATCAAATCATTGTCGAGGAATTAACTAAAATCAGCGATCGCCTTTCTACAGATTGTCTTAAAGCAGAAAAATATCAACAGCTTAAATTAACTATTCAAGAAAAACAAAATTGGTTAATCGTCATCAATTGGCGCTTATTACAGGAACAACAACAACAGTTAATCACTGAAATTAATCAGGATAATCTCACCATTACTCAACTAGAAACAGGGTTAGCTTCTTTAACTATATCCCTCCAACAGGCTAATGATCATGTTAATCATCTCAATCAACAAGTTAAAGCAATGGGAGAGGAACAACAATTAACTATTGCTGCTAATTTGGCTACAGCTCAAGCTAAACATCAACAACAAGTTAAACTTAAACATAACCTAGAAAATAAAATTATTAAACTGCAACAAAGTATCAATGAAAATAGAGAACAAGTAGTTCAATATCAAGAAAATTTAACAGAGTTAAGCCAACAACAAGAACAAATCCTTAACCAAATACCATCACTAACTCAACAACAAGAACAATTACAACAAACTGTTCAACAAACTGAAGATAATATCAAGAAAATAGCTCAAAACTCTGCAGAAATTATTCAGCAACAGAGTCAAATTAATCAGGAGATTAACCAGATACAAAATGACTTAAGTAATTATCAAAAGATTGTGATTAAGAATACAGAAAAATGTAATAATTTAGAAGAAAAACTTAAGCAAAATAGAGAATTATTAAACCAACAAGAAGAACAACTAATCAGCAAACAGACAGAAACAGATTATTTAAATAGTCAATTAGCTTTCAGTGAAACTGAGTTACAATCTTTAGCTGCAGAAATTAGTCAAACAGAACAAGAAATTAACTTAGCCCAAGTAACCACTAAAAGACTAAATCAAGAAGAAAGAGAAATACAACGACAATTAGACAAAATAGAAGCAAATAAACAAGCTCAAGGTACATATACTAGCAATATTATTTTACAAGCACAAATACCAGGAATACATGGATTAGTAGCTCAATTAGGACAAGTTGAACCACGTTATCAATTAGCACTAGAAATAGCAGGAGGAGGACGTTTAGGTTATCTAGTAGTTAGTGATGACCAAGTAGCAGCAGAAGCTATTAAATTTTTAAAAACTAGAAACGCAGGAAGAGCAACTTTTTTACCTTTAAATAAAATCAAAGCTCCCCAAATAATTGATACAGTAGCCTTAAGATATGCTCCAGGTTATCTAGATTTAGCGGTTAATTTAATTACCTGTGCAAGTCAATATCGCACTATTTTTGCTTATGTTTTTGGCAATACTATAGTCTTTGATAGTCTAGAATCAGCTCGCGCTTATTTAGGAAAATATCGGATCGTTACTCTAGATGGAGATATACTAGAAACAACTGGAGCAATGACAGGAGGGAGTACACCACAGCGAAATACTCTACATTTTGGAGTGGTAGATAACCAAGAATCTAGTCAAAAAATGCGTCTAGAAGAAATAACACAGATTTTAACAAGAAATGAAGCTTTAATTGTGGAAAAATCTCATAAATTAGCTCAATTAAAACAGGATTTTACCGATTTACGTCAACAACAATTAAAACAACAATTGCGACAAGAAAGATTGAGAGAAGAAATTCAGGGATTAAATATCCAACAAGAACGTTTAAATCGTGAATTAACCGAATTTAGCCAAGAATTAGAGGCAAAAAATCAACAAATCAACCAATTAAATCCAGAAATAGCCAGATTAAGTCAAGAATTGAGTATTAAACAACAATCATTACAAGAATTAGAAGGAGCAGGAATACATCAAGAATGGCAAAATCAGCAAATAATCTTACAAAATCAATTAGGAGAGTTAAAAAATATTGAACAAGAAATCCAAAAAATACAGAGTCTTAGTAAAGAAATAACCTCAGAATTAGAGCGCGTCAGAGAGAAAATTAGGGAAACAGAAGAGAATATCTCAGCAACAGAAAGAGAAAGTCTCGAAACAGCAGCAGAAAATGTAGAAATTAATCAAGAAATCGCTCAAACTCTAGCAGAAATAGCCGCAAGTGAAGAGGCGATCGCCCAACTTTCTACAGAATTATTAGCTATCAAACAAGAAAGGGATCTAGCTGAAAATAACCTTAGAGACTTACAACAGCAACAACAACAACAAACTTGGGAACTAGAAAAACTCAAAGAAACACAAACCCAGAGACAACAAAGACAAAACCAACTACAAGAGACTATTACTAATCAAAGTCAGGAACTTCCTAACCCTTTACCCGAGATACCCACATTCACCGCTAGTCTTAGTGAACAATCAAACCTCATTCAAAAAGAAGTTAGTCAACTGCAAAAACGATTAGAGGGAATAGGTCCAGTCAACATGTTAGCACTAGCAGAATATCAAGAAAACCAAGAGCGACTCGAAACACTTAAAACTAAATTAAGCACTCTAGAAGCTGAACGCACCGAGTTATTATTAAGAATAGAAACCTTTACTACCGCTCGTTTACAAGCATTTCAGGAAGCATTTACAGTAGTTAACCAAAACTTTGAGAGTATCTTTGCTACCCTTTCTGAGGGAGATGGTTACTTACAATTAGAAAACCCCGAAAATCCCTTTAGTGGAGGGTTAAATCTTGTTGCTCACCCGAAAGGAAAACCTGTACAACGTTTAAGCTCTATGTCTGGTGGTGAAAAATCTTTGACCGCTCTTAGTTTTATTTTTGCACTTCAACTATATCGTCCTTCACCTTTTTATGTGTTTGATGAAGTAGATATGTTTTTGGATGGAGCTAACGTCGAAAAGTTGGCTAAAATGATTAAACATCAAGCTCAACAAGCTCAATTTATCGTGGTTAGTTTACGTCGCCCCATGATTGAAGCGTCAGAGCGTACCATAGGTGTTACTCAAGCTCGTGGCGCTTCAACTCAAGTTTTAGGAGTGAAATGGTAGTGAAATCATATAAAGAGTTCCGAGGAAAGGGGTTAGGTGGAACGGTATTCCGAATTCTCCCCTCTCCCTTCTCCCATCTCAGAAGCTCCCCTCTATTCCCTATTACCTGCGCGTAGCGCTATAACTTGTTGTAAAGAATCAGAGTCTAAATTTCTCCCAATCAAAACTAAACGGGTGAGACGAGATTCTGTCTCTAACCATAGGCGATCGTAAAAAGAATCAAAGCGATTCCCTACCCCTTGTAAAACTAGACGCATCGGTTTATGAGGAACACTGACAAAACCCTTGATACGATAAATTTCTTGTTGTTTAACTAGCTCTTGCAATTTAGCTATCAAAATTTGTGGCTCAAATTCTTGATTAAATACTAAATGTACTGAGTTAATCTCCTCATCGTGTTCGTGTTCATCTTCGTGATCGTGATGAGAAGGACGACTATCAAGATTATCCTCTACCGCTGCGTTAAATCCTAATAACAGATTCGCTGAGATCATACCTTGTTCAACGGGAAGAACTTTTACTCCCCTAGGTAATTGTTCTGCTAAAGCGTCTTTTACTTTGGTTAAACTCGATTCATCGAGTAAATCTGTTTTAGTTAATAAGACTAAATCCGCGCAAGCTAACTGATCCTCAAATAACTCCTCTAAAGGGGTTTCGTGTTCGAGACTCTCATCAGCTTCTCTCATTTTTTGGATACCTTCTAAATCACTGACTAGATCACCATCGGCGATCGCTTTGGCATCTACAACCGTGACCACCCCATCTACGGTAGCACCATTACGAATTTCTTGCCAACGAAAAGCTTGTATCAAGGGTTTTGGTAGAGCTAACCCAGATGTCTCGATTAAGATACAGTCTATCTCCTCTCGTCTTTTGAGTAATTCTTGCATCGTCGGATAGAATTCTTCTTGGACTGTACAACAGAGACAACCGTTAGTTAACTCCACAATATTATTATCTGTATCGCAAATTTGACAAGAACGCAATAACTCTCCATCTATACCGACTTCGCCAAATTCATTGACTAAAACCGCGATTTTGCGTCCTTGATTGTTTTGTAATAAATGACGTATCAAGGTGGTTTTCCCAGCCCCGAGAAAACCTGTGATCACTGTAACAGGGATTTTGTGCATGATTTATCTTAAACCTGTGCCTCGCAGATTTGTTGTGTTGGTTATATTGGCGGGTATCCTGACTTAGAAATTCTTTATTTCATCACAGTTGCGGGACAGCGACGGATTTACACACGTACTTTCCCCCTTACTTCTAGTAGCTGCTCCCCACTAGAACCAATATCTCTAGACTTAGCAAATCAAAAAAATTTTGTCAAGGGGTTGCAAAAAAAGTTAACATATTGTTATAATTATTTACATAAACTTAAACAGGAATTTTATTATGACTCAACGTAGCTATGTAACCGAAGAACAAGGACGCTTAAATAACTATGCGCTCGAGCCTAAAATGTATGTAGATGCTAACCAACAATTCGGTTTCAACAAGTACGCTGAAAAAATGAACGGACGTCTAGCGATGATTGGCTTTATTTCCTTAATTGGTTTTGAATTAATCACCCACGAAGGTTTAATTACTTGGTTAAGCAGTCTCTAATATCTTAGCTAGGGCGCAACCTCTGTGCCCTCTAAAAATGTGAAGAGAACCTTAAATTATTCCCAAAATCCCCCTAGATAGGATTGTTTAGCCACAAAAGGTACTGCTAGGATTCAAAGCATTATCACCAAATTAATCTAAAAGCAATGAATCAACTAGTTAAACATCTCTTGTGGACAACCGCAATTGCACCAGTTTTGCTGAGTCAATCGGTTTCAGCTCATGTAATCTGGTTTGAACAAATCAATCCTACTAGAGGGGAGATATTTTTTGGACACCCTGAAGAAGGTACACCCGAGCCTTTTGATCTTAACAAGTTTACTGGTGCTAACGCTTACGACATTTCGGGTAACGTTATCCCGAGTACAACTACCTTTACTAACGGTCGTTTGTTTATAAATACAGTTGTTCCTGCTGCAGCTTATAGTGGTAGTTATGATAACGGGTTTTGGAGAGAGAATCCCGATGGTAGCTACGATAACATCACAGCAGAAGAAGCAGCAGAGATAGGTTTTGAGAATACTGGTCAATATCTTAAATACGCTACAGGTATATTTAATGAAGATTTTCCCATTAGTCGATCTTTTGGTCAACCTCTGGAAATTAGACCTCAATCTAGTCCTTTTGATTTAACAGCAGGAGACACTTTACCCGTTAGGGTTTTTTTCAACAACTCCTTACTTACTAATCCTTTAGTTGAATATCAAGGTAACGAAATCCCTGTAAATAATGGAGTTGCTTTGATTCCCATTGGTTTAGAAGGATTAGAAGTAATCGAAGCTAGTTATAGTGATCCTAACGCTAACAATCCCACCCTTTCCTATGCAGCTACCTTTAGTACTCTTGGCTACGGTACAATTGTACCCCAACCAGAGCCAATCCCTGAACCCTTGACGATTCTGGGTACTTTATTTACTCTAGGTGTGTTACCTGTTTTGAAGAAAAACTACAATAAGTAACTAATATCACAGCAGCGATAGTCCTAATTACCCTTAAGCAAACTCTGGCTCAAGTTGTGCTACTGTAATGGCATTAAAAGCAAAAGCTAATACTAAAGGTACAGGACAACCAGCTAATAAACTACTTAACACAGTAATGATGGTGATTGCTGCTGCGAAAATCAACCAAAGTCTCTCTTGTTGACAAAGACCTTTTTGTTCCTTAATTAATTTTAAAACCTTTACTGGTATTGGTTCTGGCATTACCGCACCAGGAGGAAAAGCCCAATATAAACTTCTTTCTATAAATAAATCAGTCCAACCATTGTCTTGACACCATTCTTGTATCCATTCATCGTGATAATGTTTCATTTTTTATTAAGAAATTTAAACAAATAACTTGATTAGATAACTCAATTTATCATAGTTACTTGAGGTTTTACGAGAGCAAAACTACTCATATTCCTTATAATTTACAATTCTTTAAATTTATGATATAAACTAAAAAAACTTTACTCCTAGACTCATGTCAGAACCAGAAATTGATTACAGCGATCGCCTCACACAGTTAGAGGAAAAGATCGAGAAACTAGCACAACTCGAACAAAGAATCAAGAGATTAGAAGAAAAATTAACCTTAGTCACAGATATAGACAGATATAAAAAGTTACAAGAATTATTAATAGCAAAAGAGTTTAAAGCTGCAGATTTAGAGACAAAAAACCTCATTTTAGCGATCACAGGAGAAAGAGACATGGATGATGTAACTCCAAATGATCTTAAACAAATTTCTTGTGATTCTTTGCGTGTAATCGATCGCCTCTGGTTAGATAATAGCGAGCAACGCTTTGGTTACAGTGTCCAACTAGGGATATACTTAAGGGTGGGAGGAAATGCAGCAACTCTGCAAACCCAAGACGTAGAAATCTTTCAAAAATATGGAGAGGCTGTAGGTTGGCGAGTTAACAATCAATGGCAAGTTAATAACTATGATAGTTGGGATTTCAGTTTAGAAGCCCCAAGAGGTTGTTTTCCTGCGGTTTCTTGGAAGTCAGCTTATGGCTTAAAAATGGCCACCAATTTTTTAACCCGTCTTCTCGAATGTGAGCTTAAAATTTAATGAGCAATATATGACAATAGAAATACTAAAAGAGCATCAGCAAAAACTTTGGTATGCAGCCATAAAAATACCCATGTACACAGTAGCAGTAATACCTATCAGCGCTGGTACAGCGGTAGGTTATGCTCATAGTCAACAACTCCATTGGGGAATTTATGGAACATTTATGGGAGCAGCGATCGCCATTATTGCTTGGTTAAATCTCAGTAACGATGTTTTTGATGCAGATACAGGGATTGATAAGCGTAAAGCCCACTCAGTAGTTAATCTGACGGGTAATCAAACCTTGGTGTTTTGGCTCAGTAATCTTTTTTTAGGTTTAGGTGTCTGTGGAATTATCCTGATTAGCTACTGGTTAAGAGATTGGGTAGTGTTGGCAATAGTCATCTTATGTTGTCTATTGGGCTATACCTATCAAGGTCCACCCTTTCGTCTCGGTTATCAAGGCTTAGGAGAAATTATCTGTTTTATTTGTTTTGGACCATTAGCGATCGCCGCGGCCGAATATGCCCAGAATCAAAGCTTTTCTTATCTAGGGTTAGCAACGGGGATAATTATTGGTATAACCACCTCAATTATTCTGTTTTGTTCCCATTTTCACCAAGTAGAAGACGATATAGCAGCAGGAAAGCGATCGCCAGTAGTCAGACTAGGTACAGCCAAAAGTGCCCAAATTTTAACCTTATCAGTAATCACGGTGTTTGTGTTAATCACCCTTCTAGTTATCTTCAAACTCTTTTCACCTTGGACATTGTTGACATTGGCTAGTTTACCCTTTGCTTATCAACTAGTAAATCACGTCAGACAATACCACTCTCAACCAGATTTAGTCAGTAACTGTAAATTCCTAGCGGTTAACTTTCATTTTATTAGTGGGTTGCTATTGAGTCTTGGCTTAATCATCGACAAAATTAATTTGCTTTAGTTATTGCCAAAAACTAATTATCTCTGCTATAATGATGATTCGTGACCCATCAGGAGAGATGGCCGAGCGGTTGAAGGCGCAGCACTGGAAATGCTGTTTAGCGGTAACGTTAACGAGGGTTCGAATCCCTCTCTCTCCGTACCTGAATATTTAGGTTTAACTGACTAGACTTAAACAAGGCCTTTGATAATGAAGACAGATTAATTTCTCAGCTAAAATAGTTACTATACCCCGTCCATGTATAAATCAAGACATTTTAGGGAAAGGGCAATAGGCACTCTTGCATGCAAGAGTTAATTAACTCATCCCATATCTTAACTCCTCACCCGGAACCCCACCTTATGGTTTTAAAGGAAGCCAAATAATAAAGGTTGTTCCCTCTCCTCTAGGTTTGACGTCAAAATAATCCTGATTGGGACTAATTAACTCGATGTTTCCTCCCATTTCAGTGATTAAATTTTTGGCGATCGCCAATCCTAATCCTGTACCTGGTATATCACCTTCAGCTTGAATACCCCGATAATGTCGCTCAAAAATCCTCTCTTGTACTTCGGGAGGAATTCCATAACCAGTATCGTGAATAGCTATTCCTCCCCACCCTGGTTTAGTGAGGGTATTGATTTTTACCTTACCACCAGGGGGAGTATATTTAATGGCGTTATCGAGGATATTCTGGATCACTTCTCGTAATGCTTGCGGGTTTCCTTGAACTCTGGGAAAGGTTTCCTCTAACTCTGTAATTAGTTCAATATTGTTGTTTTCTGCTACCGCTTGAACTGAGTTAACTACTGTTGCTAAAATATCTTTAATCTCTAGAGCAGCTGGTAATAACAAAGTGCTATTTTGAGGTTCGAGGGTTTTTGTTTCAAACTGTTGTAGTAAATCTTGGAGATGTTCGGTTTCTCGCAATAATCCCGTGACAATTTTTTGGTTATCTTCTTGACCAAATAAACGTTTAAACAGTAATTTACTAAAAGTCCGTAAAGCAGTCAAAGGATTGCGTAACTGATGCAACAGATTACTTAGTTTTTCTTGTTCTACTAAGCGCATCTGTTGTATATCGATTATATTCTGTTGATACCAAGCTTGACGTTTCTCTAATAAACAGGCGATCGCTATGGTTTGGGTAATTTTCTCAATTTGTGTTAATTCTGTTTCTGACCATTCTTTCTTCTCTCTACCGGTCACCAATAAACCCATAACCATTTCGTCATAAATCAAGGGTAAAACTAAGCGCACAATATCGGTTTGGGAATCTTGAATATCTATGCCATTAAGTAAGGGAGGAGAACTTTCTAACAACAGATTATCACTATTAGGATAAACAACCACAGGGACAAGTTGAGTTGAATTAGTAGTTAAATAAATAACCGTTTGACTAGCGTTAAAACTTTGACTCAGCAAAGCTAACTGGAAATCACATAAAGCTAAAAATTCTGAACTCATCTCTGGAGGAGACAACATCAAACCATCCTCATGATATCTACGCTATCTATATTATGAACTAGCCTAGCTGGAAATTTGGTTTAAAATATTTAAAGCTTTCAATCCTAGGTGACAAGGTGTTTTAATGACGGCAAACTTGAATGATCTAAAGAAACCTAAGCAAACTTCTGAAAAACCACGTTATCAGCCGATTAACTACCGAAAAATTCTTTGTGTTTTTCCTAAGTATAGCCCTTCATTTGGTACTTTTAGCAACACCTATCCCTTGATGTGGCAAGTTAAAGCATTTATGCCCCCTCAAGGCATTTTAGTTGCTGCTAGTTATTTACCCCAAGAGTGGGGGATACGCTTTGTGGATGAGAATATTCGACCAGTCAAATCATCTGAATATAAGTGGGCTGATGTAGTAATTGTCAGCGGAATGCACATCCAACGCCCTCAAATTAATCAGATTAACGCGATCGCTCATCGCTACGATAAACTTACTGTTTTAGGAGGACCTTCGGTTTCTAGTTGTCCTGAATATTACCCTGATTTTGATTTACTTCAGATTGGCGAGTTAGGGGATGCTATGGATTCGATGATCGCACATATCGATCTCTATCCGGAACGCCCTGCTCAACAAATTCGCTTTGAAACTCAAGAAAGACTTCCCCTAGAGGAGTTTCCTATTCCTGCTTATCATTTGCTTAATCTAGATCATTATTTTATCGCTAATATACAATATTCTAGTGGTTGTCCTTATCGCTGTGAATTTTGCGATATTCCTGAATTGTATGGACGTAATCCCCGTCTGAAAAAGCCAGAACAAATTATCGCTGAATTAGATACTATCTTGGCTTCAGGTAATGTCAAAGCGGTATATTTTGTCGATGATAATTTTGTTGGCGATCGCCGCGCTGCGCTAAAACTACTACCTTATTTAATCGATTGGCAAAAGCGTAATGGTTATCCTGTGAGATTCGCTTGTGAAGCTACTCTTAACTTAGCACAGCATCAAGAACTATTAGAAATGATGCGAGAGGCTTACTTTCATACTGTTTTCTGTGGTATTGAAACTCCAGAACAAGACGCCCTCAAATCTATTGCTAAACAACAGAATCTCATGGGGGGTATGTCTATCTTAGAGGCGATTAAAACTCTCAATAGCTATGGATTGCAGGTGGTATCGGGGATTATTATGGGTTTAGATACCGATACCCTCGATACTCCCGATCGCCTTCTGGAATTTATTCGTCTTTCGCAAATACCGATGTTGACTATTAATCTCATCCATGCTTTACCTAATACTCCTCTTTGGCGTAGATTAGAAGCTGAAGGAAGACTTAATTTTGACCCCAATCGAGAGTCAAATGTAGAATTTTTGCTGCCCTATGAACAAGTATTGCAAATGTGGCGTAAAGTTATTACTACTGCTTACCAGCCCGATTTTCTCTATGAACGATATGCTTATAATATTGAGCATACCTATAGTAATAGAATTAAAATTCCTGCAGATACTCGTAAAATATCTCAAAAAGATGTTATCAAAGGACTATGGCTGATTAGTAACCTCATTATCCGTATTGGCATTTTCAGTAACTATCGTCAAACCTTCTGGAAAATGGTACGTTCTCATCTCCAGTTAAATCAAATAGAAAATTTAATTCAGGTAGCTTTAGTAGGACATCATTTGATCACTTTTGCCCAAGAATGTGCTATTGGTGAACAATCCGCTTCTTTCTATTCTCATAGTCAATCGGTTAAAGCAAAGTAAAATGTCTAAACAATGGTCGGAGGTTTCTACTCATCCTCCTTTTCTTTTATTACAAGTAGCTACCTCTGTTGAAGTTACTCAATTTAATCTACTTTTACCTTGCTTTAATTTAGATAATTATTCTCCTCAATTTTGGCTAGAATGTCCCAATATCTCAACTAATACCTCTAAGATTCTCCCGACAACTATTAGATTATTATTAGAATCAGAAGATCAACAATGGCGATTAGTTAGATTGATATTTTCTGGTTTATTACCCGATACAGAATATTGTCTCAAAATAGCTCATAATCTAGATCTAGATTCTCGTTGGTTTAAAACTTTACCCAGAGAAAGATTAGAGAAATTGGCTACTTATGGTTTAGTCGCTTTTCGCTATAATTTTGGGGTTTTTACGACTAAGTTTGTGGATAATAGATATTTAGATCTTAGAGTTAAAGTTGTCGCAGATAATCGTAATATCTTGTTTAATTTTGCCACAGAATTAGACTAAAGCAATGATCATACCTGCTAATAAGATAAAGCCAATCCAGACATTCTCCCCAAAAATAGCGCCATAAGTAGGTTTAGGGATATCTGCTTGACGTAAACGCCAATATTGCCAAAACCAGGCGATCGCCCCAATGACTAAGGTTAACCAGTAACTCCAACCTAAACTCATTTCTAGACCTAGAGTAGTTAATAACCCTGTAGTGATTAGGAAAAATATCCCTATCGCTTCAGGTGTGTATTTACCAAAAAAACGTGCGCTAGAATTAATCCCAATACGTTGATCATCTTCACGATCTGCAAGTGCGTAAACTGTATCAAATCCTAAAGTCCAAGCTACAGTTGCACCCCAAAGTAACCAAGTAGAGGTACAGAGATGAGGAGTAACCGCAGTCCAACTAATTAAAACAGCAAAACCCCAAGCTAGAGATAAGACTAATTGGGGAATAGGAAAGAATCTTTTCGCTAAAGGATAAAGTACAATTACGGGTACAGCGGCGATCGCCAAAAATAGAGTCAAGGTATTGAGATAAAAAGCTAATACCGCAGCGCAACCTAGAGAAACGAGAAAAATTATTAGACCTGTAGTTACAGAAAGACTTCTAGAAGCTAGAGGACGAGTTTTAGTTCTTTCTACTTCTGTATCGATATTACGATCCCAGAGATCATTAATAACACAACCTGCAGCGCTAGTAGCCAAAGTTCCCAGGATAATCACACCCAAAAGGGGAAGAGGAGGTATTCCCCTAGCGGCGAGAAAAAGCGCCCACAAAGCGGGAATCATGAGAATCAGACGACCTGCGGGTTTATCCCAGCGCAGTAATTTAACGATAATTAACCAAGTTGGGGTAGTGGGAGTTGTACTAACCATAAGTTATTTATTCAGAGTAGTGGCGATCGCCCCTTCTATTTCTTCACGACTTAAAGTAGTAATTATAAAGACTTCTTGGACGGTTTTACCTTGTCGGGCGATAATTTTATAACCACCACGAATAGGTACAGACACTCTCAATTGTAAATGGGGTGATTGTCCTTTAGCGCGACTAATCACTCCTGGTGTAATGGTTTCGATACCTGCATAAGTAGTGAGGGATGTTAAGATAGGAATCAAACCAGGAATATGGGTAGAGTGATTCCAGACTAGACGACCTGATTTAGGGGGTTTACTCATTATGCTCTCTCCAAAGGCGCCATAGTTAGATTCTCTCTACTTAATTGTTGGTGATATAGTTCTGCTTGTTCTAGAGGTCCTACCCAGACGATCGCCTGTCCTTCATAATGTACTTGTTCTGTTAATGTCCAAGCGCGATCGCTAGTCATACCAGGTATGTACTTTAGTAAACATTCTGCCACGTGCTCAAAAGTATTGAAATCATCGTTGAGGACGATAACTTTATAATTGGGATAGGTTTGACGAATAACTTCTTGAGCTTTTTCGCGCGTGATTGTCGGAGTAGTCGTCATGAATAATAGCTAGAAACTCTGCTTAAATAGTTATTATACCCGAAAATTAGGAAATAATTATCATGACTGCCCCTTCAATCGAGTTTTTTGTTGGACTTTCCGAAGAATTAAGTAATGTCAGTCTCAGACGCAATAAATCTAATGGTAACCGCAACGTTTTAATGACCTTTACTTCTCTGAAAGCATTAGAAAGATTCAATAGTTTTACTCAACAATATCAAGGAAATTTACGCTTAATCGACTCAGAAGGAGAAATCAGCGTTACTCCCTCCTCTTTAAAATTTATCTATGGTGGAGATGAAGGAGAAGATTTAAAAAAGGTTGAGTGTGGTTTTGAGATTCTTGATGATGAACATTGGGATAGATTTATGAGGTTTATGGAACGCTACGCTCAAGCTAACGGAATGGGCTATAGTAGTAAAGAATAACTAAACTAGTCAATCTGTACTATGAAAGTAGCAATAACTGGAGCAACAGGATTTGTAGGTACTCGTTTAGTCGAAAAACTACAAAATCAAGGCAACGAGATAATTGTTTTAACTCGCAATCCCCAACGCGGTAGGGAGATATTCCCTAACAGTACTTTTCCCCGAGTAACCATAGTCTCTTATTCACCCCAAAGCTACACAGGTACAGAATTATCCCAATGTCAAGCTGTGGTTAATTTAGCAGGACAACCTATAGCGGAACGTTGGACACCAGAATATAAACAGGAAATTCTCAACTCTCGTAAACTAGTCACTAGTAATTTAGTTAAACTGATAGGAGAAGCTAACCCTAAACCCCAAGTCTTGATTAACGCTTCAGCGATCGGTTATTATGGAACGAGTGAAACCGCAACCTATGAGGAAACAAGTCCCCCTGGTGGAGATTTTCTCGCTGAGGTTTGTCAAACTTGGGAAAGGGAAGCTAAAAAAGTAGAAGATTTCGGAGTACGTTTAGTTATTCTTAGAATTGGGATAGTCTTAGGTAATGGTGGTGCGTTAGCTAAGATGATTAACCCCTTTAAATTATTTGCAGGTGGTCCAATTGGAACAGGTCGTCAGTGGTTCTCCTGGATACATATAGATGATTTGGTTAATTTGATTATTACTGCGCTAAATAATGAGCAATATCGGGGAGTATATAACGCAACTAGTCCCAATCCTGTCAGAATGAGCGAATTTTGTCAAACCCTAGGAGAAACCCTCGGACGTCCTTCTTGGTTACCAGTTCCTGGAATTGCTCTGGAATTACTGCTCGGAGAAGGTGCTAAAGTAGTCTTAGAAGGTCAAGAAGTTTTACCTAAACAAACTATAGCGATCGCTTTTGAGTATCAGTATCCTCGGTTAAAACAAGCTTTACAAGAAATTATTACCAATCTCGGCTAAATCATGTTATCTTAAAATGTTAAAAATTGTTACTGTCAATTAGTCAGAATATGAGTGATCAACATTGGTTAGCGAGTTTTAAGCAAATTCTCCCCCCACCTTTAGCTAAGTTTTATTTAGAAAAGATCAAAAAAGTAGGTAATCCCTATAGAGAATATAATCACAAGTATCAATGTATATTTGTCCATATCCCTAAAACAGCCGGAACAAGCTTTGGGAGAACTATATTTGAAAATAGAGATCCTTCTGTTTCTCATACCGATTGTTTTTATTATCGAGTTTTTGAACCAGAATTATTTAAACAATATTTTAAGTTCACTTTTGTGAGGAATCCTTGGGATAGATTAGTCTCTAATTATACTTACTTCCTCAGAAGCGATCATGTAAATGCTAGTCAACCTTCTAAAGCAACAAAGTTTTTAACTAATTATCAGGATTTTGAGAGTTTTGTGATAGATTTAGAAAATCCTCAGATGAGAGAATATTTGTTTACTCTAGGTCATTTCAGACCGCAATATGAATTTATTTGTGATTATAAATTAAATCTACTTGTAGATTATCTAGGATACTTTGAAACTCTACAAGAGGATTTTGACAAAATAGTCATAAAACTAAATAGACCAGAATTAGAATTACCCTATTTAAACCCCAGCAAAAAAGGTAAAGATTATAAAGATTATTACACAGATAGAACTAAAAAAATAGTTGGTGAATTATACAAAACAGACATCGATTTATTTGGTTATAGTTTTGAAGGAATTTCTAAACGACTTATAGCTTGCTCCCGCTAAATTGTGTCTGTTCTGCTAAAATCATATAGCAGTAAATAAGAAGACAGTCCGTGATTGAACGCTATACCTTGCCCGAAATGGGCGAAATTTGGAGTGATAAATATAAACTACAAACTTGGCTAGATGTAGAAATAGCTGTATGTGAAGCCCAAGCAGAATTAGGCTATATTCCTTCTGATGCGGTGGTAGAAATCAAAGCCAAAGCTAAGTTTGACCCACTACGTGTACTAGAAATAGAAACGGAAGTACGCCACGACGTGATCGCTTTTTTAACTAACGTCAATGAGTATGTCGGTGACGCGGGAAGATATATTCACTTAGGATTAACTAGTTCCGATGTGCTAGATACTGCATTAGCCTTACAATTGGTAGCCAGTATAAGTTTAATCCTAGAAGCGGTAGAAGAATTAAGTCAAGCTATTCGTTATCAAGCCCAACAACATCGCTATACGGTTATGGTAGGGCGTTCACACGGAATTCACGCCGAACCCATTACCTTTGGGTTTAAATTAGCGGGATGGTTAGCAGAAGTATTGCGTCATCGCGATCGCCTAGTCAGGATTCGTCAAGAAATAGCCGTAGGTAAAATTTCAGGAGCAGTAGGAACATACGCTAATATAGATCCTCAAGTAGAAGCGATCGCCTGTCAGAAACTCGGTTTAGTAGCCGATACCGCTTCCACTCAGGTAATTTCCCGCGATCGCCACGCTGAATATATCCAGGAATTAGCCCTACTTACCGCTTCGATTGAGAGATTCGCGGTAGAGATACGTAACCTACAGCGTACAGACGTATTAGAAGTAGAAGAATACTTCTCACCCAAACAAAAAGGATCGTCAGCGATGCCCCATAAGCGTAACCCTATTCGTTCTGAACGTCTTACAGGTATAGCGAGAATTATCAGAGGTCACGCGGTAGCAGCGGTAGAAAACATCGCCCTGTGGCACGAGAGAGATATATCTCATAGTTCAGTAGAAAGGGTCGTTTTCCCCGATAGCTGCATTCTTAGTCATTTTATGGTTAAAGAAATCACCGATTTAATCAAACATCTGCAAGTATATCCTGACAACATGAAACGCAATATGAACGTTTATGGTGGCGTTATCTTTAGTCAGAGTGTTTTACTAGCTTTAGTCAAAAAAGGGTTACAGAGAGAAGAAGCTTATCGAATCGTGCAAAGTGCTGCACATCTAGCCTGGAATCAAACTGGGGGTGATTTTCGTAGTTTAATCAGTCAAACACCCCAAGTAAAGGACTTACTCACAGTTGAAGAAATAGCAGAATGTTTTAACCCCCAACAGCATCTACGCAACCTCGACGAAATCTATCAAAGGTTGTGTATATAGTAAGAGGGAAGAGTATGGAGAGTGTGGGAAGTGTGGGAGAATTCGGAATTCGGAATACCGTTCCACCGTTCCACCGTTCCACCTAACTCTACCTTACTTATTCGGGTAACTTATACTGGTTAACGATTTTTTGGGCGTATTCCGGGACGTGTTGGGCTAATTTTTCGGGGTAATTGCGCTTAACATAGAGATAATTACGGGTAAAATGAGAATCAATGGAGAAACGAGCGTATTCTAAACCTTTAGGTCCTATTTTCTCGATAACTACCCCCATTAATTTAGCCGCCCACATCGGCAGAGTTACACCCTGATCATAAGCGGGGATACTCTGTTGTACAGCTTGATGTCTATTACCTTGAGAAGAAACAGGTTGAGTATCTAATTGTGACCAGACTACATCTAGCATTTCTTGACCTAGATCATTACGCACTACCAACCATTGCCACCCAAAAGGAGCACCCATATAGCCTACCACTAAATCAGCCAAAGAATTGACGTAGTCAAAACAAGTCATACAGGATGGCGCAAAAACGTCTTTTAATTGGTTAGTTTTCAGTCCAAAAAAGGGTACTTTTTCGATAGATCCATCTATGTGTTTAAAGTGTACCTGAAAATCCTGCATAAACTCGTAATGAACTACCGTATCAGGAGATTTACTCGTAGTGTCTAAAAACTTCTGTAACCCTTCTCGGGTAACGTTATCTACACAGGGAGTCCCCAAAACATAGAGTTTTTCTAATCCTAATTGTTTTTCTACTGCACGTAAAGCTTGAATTTGACAACCAACCCCAATAGCGAGAATTCGTTTCATTCCCGATTGTTCGATTTGTTCAAGAATAGAAAGATTAGGAGAGAGAGTGGGTTTATTAACTCTAGCTGCGAGAATTTCTGCAGGAGTAGTGGCTAAAATAGGCATAGGTTGAAAACGATCTTCAGGTGTATTTTGTACACAGACTACCCCTTCTACCTTACCCTCAGTAAGCATGGTACAGGCGATCGCGCTAACAATTCCCGTCCATTGTGCACCTTCTATAGGTTCTTTTTTGCGCGCGGCGAACATCTGTTGATGTACACCAAAATATAACTCGTTTTCATCTTCTAGCTTACGACTTCTCCCGTGAAACTCTGCTTCTAATTCCGCTATCTGCTGATTGAGAAAAGCACAAGCTTCCTTAACGTAGTGGATATAATAAGTATCACACAATCCACATTCACTACATAATTCTTTAGCAGGACGACGACTACCTGATTTTAACGCTTTGGCTTTGTGATGAGGTGCTACTGAAGTCATGTTAAATTAGTTTTTAAATCAGAATTATTATATCTTATATATTAGGTTTTACTAAAATCATATTTAGGGGTTTCTATCTGAGCAACTTTAATAAAATCAGTTAAATTCAGGGGTATCTGACTAGCGAGAAATACTTGACGACGTCGATGTTTTTCAGGGGTATCTAGAAAATCGATATGCTCAATCTTAGCTGTATAGCGATAGATATGGGGTATTCCCGAGACTTGAAGCATTTTAACTAAACAACTGCTACTAGGAATCATCGCGTGATAAGTTAACCCTTGGGTCTCATTTTTTCCCTCTTCTACTAACCAACTCACGGGTTGATCAACAGGAATAACCATACTTTCGATAAATAAGATTTTTTGGGTTAGAGAAGCGAGGTTACGAATTACTCTAAAGGGGTTTTCGGTATGATAGATTAAACCAAAACAAAAGACTAAATCAGCGGTTTGTAGGTTTGACATAGCTGTTTTGGATTCAACGTCAACTAGGCTAAAATTACCATCAGGGACTCTTTGACTAGCGATATCTAACAAGTCTTGACGACCATCGATACCTTGTACTTTGAGTCCTAGATTAACTAGTTTATCAGCAAACCAACCAGGACCACAACCTACATCTAAACAAGTATGGAGAGGGGTAATTGTTTGGATAGTTTGGATAATGGGTTTAGCTGTTTCCCAACGCGCGTGATTAATAGAGAGATAATAGTCTTGATCAAATAACATTTTATTTTGGTAAGTAGTTTGACATTCTTAAGGAGTGAAAGCTAAACGTAGCCTCGATTTCCCTCCTGACTCCTGTTTCCTGACTCCTGACTCCTGCTATAGGTTGTTTCCCAAGTTAATAGAGGTCTTATTGTACCAGGAAAATCTCGCGCAAATAATCCTCTAGCGGTGTTGGGAATTCCTTCGGTTTCGTGAACGTTAAAAGATATCGCCCTTTCTAGGGTAAGATATTCTTCAAAGGGATCAGGTGTAACCATAACGATAGTTACGTGCATCAACCCGATATTAAGTAGATTCGCAGGAATCCAGGCGATCACCTGGTATCTTCCTGGTTGGGGTGGTTGGTACATATACTCAGGATCTGTATAAGCGATCGCGAAAGCAAATTGATTGGTTGCTGTTTTAAAGTGTAGGGTAGGTTGAATATTTTTATTAGTCTTATATATCTCATATACTAATTCTATTCCTGTTTCCTCATAAACTGGTACTGTAGTCACGGTTTCTCGGTTACGATTAACTACCCTAACTGAGATTAAGCGAAAATCGGGTAGCTGTGGAGAATGTCCGGGATGAGAAGACCATTGAGAGGTTACACTCATAACTTTTTCTATGTATTGAGAGATAACCGTTTCGGTGGAGTCATCAGCGACGATTTGACCTTGATCTAACCAGATACAGCGATCGCAGAAACGCGCTACTGAATCCATACTATGGGATACAAATATAACTGTTCTTCCTGCTGAGGTTAACCCTTCTACGCGTTGGAGACACTTTTGTTGAAAGGAGACGTCACCTACTGCGAGTACTTCATCTAATAATAAGATATCAGGGTCAAGATGAGCAGCTACTGCGAAAGCTAGACGCATACGCATCCCACTAGAATAATGTTTAACGGGAGTATCTAAAAACTTACCTATTTCGGAAAACTCAACCACATCATCAAAGATAGCATCGATTTCTTGACGTTGTAATCCATGTAGAGAAGCATTGAGATAGATATTATCTCTTCCCGAGAGATTATCATTAAATCCCGTTCCTACTTCGAGTAAAGAAGCGATTCTACCCCTAATAACGGCTCTTCCTTCTGTGGGGTAAACTAATCTAGATAGTATTTTTAATAAAGTGGATTTACCTGCGCCATTTTTGCCAATTATGCCTACTTTTTCCCCTTGATAGATATCAAAATTAACGTTTTTTAGTGCCCAAATAATTTGAGATTCATCTCTTTTTATTCCTTTGAGTTTTTGTTTGAATTTACGAATTATTCGCTCAGTAACTTGATAATTTTCTGAACCTAAATAGTATTTTTTCGATAGTTCAATAACTGAAATAACTGGTTGATTGAATAAGGTCATAGCTTATCTGCTATAAAAGCTTGTACTTTATGATAAATTAGCAAACCACTAATTAAAAACAAAATTGTTGCTAATACTGAATATAACCATTGCCAAACAGGAAAAGGAAAATCAGCGAATAGTGTAGAACGAAAAGCGAGTAAAATTCCCGCCATAGGATTAAGAAAATAAACAGGTCTTCCCGCTTCAGGAATCAAACCAGGAGCAAAAATAACAGGAGAAACGTATAAACCTAGATATAAAATTTGATTTAAAAGGCGATCGAAATCTTTACTATCTAAAGAAAGCGAACCAAAAATTAACCCAACAGCTAAAACTAAAGCCATACACTGAAATACAATCATAGGTAGTAGGATTAAGCGCCAATTAGGGTAAACCCCTTGCCAAAACATCATGACTACCAGAGGAAGTATGGCTACCGAAAAACCGTATAAACTAGCTATACCTGGAACAATCATAGTGATAATGCGAGGAAAATAAACCTTAGTGATTAAACTAGCGTTTTTTTCTAAACTTCTCGCTGTCAGGGTAGTCGCTTCGACGAAATAAAACCAGAGGATTAACCCACTATAGACATAGACAGAATAGGGAATAGGAACGTGTAAATTAGCACCAGAAAAGGTTTTAAACAGAGCAAAAATGGACATCATCAGTAATGGTCTAACTGTAGCCCAAAAAATCCCTAGATACATCTGATTAAACTGTACCTTGATATCTCGGCGTACTAAATTCCAGATTAAATGACGATACTGATAAACCTCTGCAAAATTGAACCGTAAGGAGTTAGAAGGGGGTTTAATAACGGTTACCTGTTCCTGAAAACTGTTGATGTTTTGAGAATGATTAGGCAAAAAATCCAAGACTATACCCCTAGGAAAAGATATTATTCTAAGTCATTATGCCACGATCTGGACAATCTTGCTCAGGGCGATACGTCGCTTTATTTAGCAGGTTTGAGCAAAACTGGTTGAGGGAGGGATTCTGTTGATTGACTTACCGCGTTTAAAACTTGGGCTGTTTGTACTCTTCTTTCTAACTGTTGGGTAGAAGAAACTAACTGACTCAAACCATCAACTAGTCTTCTCACGTTATTACGAAATTGAGGATCTCCTGTTAACTGATCTAAATCTGCGGTAATTTTCTCAGCGTTAGCAAAAGTTGCTCTGGCTGAATCTAGGGTTTGTTGAATGACTAATAAGTTACTTTCGCTGTTAAGTTGTGTAGAAAATTCTTTTAAATTAGCGCTGAGTACTTCAACATTATTGATTAGTTGAGTTAAATCAGTATCAGCGATCGCTGTATCTATTCTAGCAATAGTGGGGCGGATTTCTTGTAATAATAGGGTCAATTCATCGCTACTTTGATTAATACTCGCGATTGTACTAGCGATGGTATCGCTATTAGTCGCAATTAAATCATTAACATTTTGTCCTACGGTAGTTATTTCTCTACTTAAGTTACTGATATCATCAGAAGTTGTAGCTAGACTATTGATAAGTTTTGTACTATCAGCACTAAATTGGTCTAATTCTCCTTCAATTTGAGCTACTAAGCGTGAGACATCTTGACTGAGAGAGCTGATTTCATTCGTAGCTCTTTCAATTCCATTAGTAGCGGCTATAAGACTTTCGTAAAATTCAGGATCAGCATAGAGTTCAGCGACTCTTCCTAGAGTAGTTAGTAATTGTGGTACAGCTATACCTTGAAAACTATCTTGGTCACAAACTATAACACTAGAGTCACAATCAGGACTAATAGCGGTCATAGTACCAACATCTTGAGTTAAGAGAGTAGTAGGGTTAATTTCTACTAAAGCTTCTCCGATTAAGCCAAAACGTCCAGGTTCAATCATCAAATCAGGTGGCATACGTAAATCAACTGGGGATATTTCTAATACAGCTTCGATACCATTGGTTTGAGGAGTAATAGCGACAACCCTACCTACTTGTACTCCTCTAAATAATACTGCACTACCGACCATTAATCCTGACGCTTGGGGGAAATCTACCTTAATTTGATAGCTAGTACGTCCAAATTGAGCGCCTTTTAACCAAAAGATAATACCCCCTATAGTCAAGAATCCGCATAAAATTAATAAGCCAACAGAGCCTTCTCTGGTTAAGCGCGATCGCATTTTAAATCTTACCTCTAATTTACTTTAATAGGTCCGGTGATACTGGCGTCAAAAAATTGGCGCACTAATTCATTATTCGTGCTTTCATATTCTGCGTAAGTACCTTGCCATTGAATTTTACCTTGATATAAAAAAATAATCGTTCCCGATGTACGGCGAATAGTACTACTTTGATGAGTTACCATAACATAACTACTGCAGATTTCTTGTTTATATAAATCCACTACTAAATCTTCGATAACCGTAGAAGCAATAGGATCTAAACCTGCTGTAGGTTCATCATAGAGGATAATTTCGGGGTTATCTCGGGGATTTTCGGGATTATTCATAATCGCACGCGCGAAACTGACTCGTTTACGCATTCCCCCAGATAATTCTGACGGGTAAAGATGACTAGTTTTTGGTAACCCAACCATTTGTAATTTTTCCTCTACTAATTCCTCAATTTGGCTGTGAGATAATTGGGAATGTTCATAGAGTACAAAACCTACATTTTGTCCTACTGTTAAGGAATCAAAGAGAGCTGATTGTTGAAAAACTAAACTAATAGCGGTAGATTTTTCGATGTGATCTTCAATCAATCCTTGTCTTTCTCGACCTTTGAAATAAATTGTACCTTTATCTAAGGGTATTAATCCCGCGATGAGTCGTAGAATCGTTGATTTACCTGTACCAGAAGGTCCAAGAAGCACTAAAGCGTCTCTAGGGTAAATAGTTAAATCTACTTCATCGAGAATCAAGTTATCACCAAAGGATTTAGAAGCTCCCTTTAATTCTATCAGAGGTTCTGATTTACTCAGGTTGGGTGTACTCATTAACGGTTAGTTCTCTATTTCTAGACCAAAAACTTGAGCAAAAATCTTTTGCACTTTATAACCAGAATCAATAGATTCTAGAGGATCTTTACGCAGTCTGTGACGTAAACACAGGGTAATGACGCGACGAATATCATCTACGGTGACTTCGGTACGTCCTTCAAAGGCAGCTAAAGCTTTAGCTGCGCGATTGGTAACGATATCACCCCTGAGTCCATCTACGTCTAATTCAGCGCAAACCTCGGAGATTTTCACTTTTAATTCATAGTCTAGATCAACTTTAGGTAAAAGTTGTTGGGCTTGAACTATTTTTTCTTGGAGATTATTTTGTTCTTGTTGATATTTTTCGCTAAATTCTTGGGGTTGTTGGTCAAAAGCTGCTCTTTGTTCGACTATTTGTACCCGTAGATTTGGTTCTTTTACTGTACGTATTTCGGCGTGCATTCCGAAGCGATCTAATAATTGGGGTCTTAATTCTCCTTCTTCGGGGTTACCTGATCCAACTAAAACAAAACGCGCGGGGTGACGGATGGAGATTCCCTCTCTTTCTACGGTATTCCACCCGCTAGCTGCTGAGTCTAGTAAAACATCTACGAGGTGGTCATCAAGAAGGTTAACTTCATCTACGTAGAGTATGCCTCGATTAGCTTTAGCTAGTAATCCTGGCTCAAAGGCTTTGACACCTTCTGAAAGTGCTTTTTCAATATCTATTGTACCACAGACTCTATCTTCGGTAGCGCCTAGGGGTAAGTCAATCATCGAGACTTTTTTCTGGGCGATATCTAGGGGGATGCTTTGGGTTACCTTGTCTCTAACTTCATCACTCATCAATTCTGGGTCAACGGGATGGGAGTTAAAGGGGTCTCCCGCGACTACTTCTATCTCTGGGAGTAGGTCAGCTAGGGCGCGTATTGTGGTAGATTTACCTGTACCGCGATCGCCCATGATCATCACTCCACCTATTTTGGGGTCGATGACGTTTAGCAGCAGTGCTAGTTTCATTTCTTCTTGTCCCACTATAGCGGTGAAGGGAAAAACGAGGCGACGGGTTTGCTTAGGTGCTGCTAGAGTAACTGTCATTGGTGATTATTTTTTTAAGGGTTCATTCTTCATTTTGCCATATTGCTGAAAGAATATTCCCTAAGATAAAATTGAGAATGCCTTATTTTTTTTGAGCTATTAAACAAACGTCTTGATAAGGGCGATTATGGGTAAATGGTATTCCAGCCAGAGAATCAAATAATCCTAGTTTTCTGATGTTCTTAAATTCATTTACCCTTTGTACTTGATATTCTAATCCTTCATAATCGTAACACCATTTATGGGCATCTCCTGGTATTAGTGGTATTCTATAGCCACTTTGATGAGCAAAAACTGAAAATACACAACTTGCTGGTACATCTTCGGGTAATTCTCGATATCTAATCGCAAAATCCCTATATCTTGTGAAGTTTTTATAATTGCTTAAATATTCTTGAGCCATTATTTTTAAATCAGGTACTGTTATTAATAAATAACCATCTATATCTAATAATTTTGCACAATTTTTTAACAGTACAATTCCTTCTTCAAAGCTAAAATGTTCAAAGACGTGCTGCATTCTAATTAAGTCAAACTTTCCTAATTTTTCATAATCTAATTCTGTTAATTCCAACGCATTCATCTCATAATAACGATCCGAAAACTGTTTTTTATCATCTTCAAGTTCGCCAATATTCATACAACAAAAACCTTTGTTGAACCCTTTACTTCCTAAATCGAGCCACCTTGTTTTTCCCAAAGCTTTTAATTCATCCTCTAATCCACATTTTTGGGTTTTTAATTTGCTGGCGATTTTGACAATAATTGAACGATACATTATTTTTAATTTATTTTAAGTTACAATATCTAGTTTGCTATTATATCAGATTATGTTTTTTCATAAACACTTTTTGCCAATAGACTTTTAGCTATAGCCGCAGATGCTCCTGGTTTACCCATTCTTACTTGACCATTCAGGGCGATTTTAGCTAATTTTTCGGTAT
>RECR01000049.1 GCA_007693955.1 Gloeocapsa sp. DLM2.Bin57 | reverse complement strand
AGTCTAAGTGATTTGAAACAAACTAAGTTTTATCAGGAAGCGAAAGAGGAAGGTAGAGAGGAAGGAATCGAGTTAGGGAGACAACAAGAAAGACAAGTAGTCAAACTAGAAACTATCCCTAAACTACTCCAACTAGGATTAAGTGTGGAGATTATCTCTTCAACCTTAGAATTACCCTTAGAAACCGTGATTACAGAAGCCAGAAAATACCAAGACAGAGAGTGAAAACTGATACTATTGGCTTTCTCGGCATTATGTGGTAAATTTTACCTAAAGTGACACTTTGTTACTACCTACTCCCTATTCCCTATAACCAATAAGTTTTATTTATTACCACAAGTACGTGAGATCCGCGTACTTTTTAAAACAAGAACAGAAAGTCGAGTGAAGGAAGCTTTAGCTAAGTATCTTATTAAATATAATCCCAATAATTTAGATCTAACAGGAATCGATCTCAGCGAAGCTGATCTGAGTAAAGTTAATCTGAGTGAAGCTTACGTGAGTCAAGCTAATCTGAGTGGGGTTGACTTGAGTTGGGCTAATTTGACTAATCTGAGTGGGGTTATCGGCTATGATACTATCATAAGGTAGAGAAATAAGGATGTTAAAATAAAGCCAGATAGAGGTACATAGGGTCATAAATCCATGCTAAGCCTAAATACAGAGACAAGCATCGACAGGTTTGAGCAATTACAACAAAAATTACGCGATCGCTGGTACAAGAAGAACCCTTTAGAAGAAGATGATCACGATATCCTGGTTATCCCTTCCTTTAGCGTTGACCAAGAAATCGGTAAAAATGTGCCAGGTTTCCTACATTATGAAGAAAGGTTATTATTCTCTCTGATGAGACTATATAACCCCCATACCCGCATCATTTACGTCACTGCTTTACCTCTATCCCCGATGATTAGAGATTATTATCTACAAATGTTGTCGGGAATACCTTTTTTTCACGCTCAGCGACGCTTATTGTTATTATCAACAGATGATGGCTCTTTTAGACCTCTTACCGAGAAAATCTTAGAACGTCCTCGTTTAGTAAGACGCATCCGTAACGCTATGCGTAAGGATAAATCCTATATCGTCTGTTTTAACTCAACCTATCTCGAACAAGAATTATCGGTAAAATTAGATATCCCTCTTTTTGCTTGTAGCACCCAGTTATTATACTGGGGTTCTAAAAGCGGTAGTAGAGAAATTTTCGCTCAAGGTGAAATACCTCACCCCGATGGAAGTTTTCTAGTAACTAGTATAACAGATTTAATCAGTGAAGCTGCTCAACTTTGGGAACGTCAACCCCAATTACAGAGAATGGTAGTCAAACTCAATGAAGGATTATCAGGAGAAGGAAACGCGATCCTAGATTTGAGACCTATACAACAATTAGCTCACGCTGATTTGACCACCAAAAAACAGGCGATCGCTTCTAGTCTAGAAACTATGAGTTTTCAAGGCGTTAAAGAAAATTGGCAGACTTTCTCTAAAAGAATACCTGAATTAGGTGCAATAGTTGAAGCGTTTATCGAAGGAGCAGAAAAGCGATCACCTAGTGTCCAAGGTTATATTAGTCCAACCCAAGAAGTAGAAATCCTCTCTACCCATGACCAAATTCTCGGTGGACCAGATGGACAAGTGTACCTTGGTTGTCGTTTTCCTGCTGACGACGCTTATCGACTGCAAATACAAAACCTCGGACTTAAAATAGGTGAAGTCCTCGCAGCTAAAGGAGCGATGGAACGCTACGGAGTGGATTTTATCGCAGTACGTCAGGGTAAAACTTGGCAACTCCACGCGATCGAAATCAACTTACGCAAAGGTGGAACAACTCACCCCTTTATGACTTTAAAATTACTCACCAATGGAACTTATGACCAACAGACAGGTTTATTCTATAGTCCCCAAGGTATCAGAAAATACTATGTAGCTTCAGATAACTTATATAAGCCACAGTATAAAGGTTTATTGCCCCATGATTTAATGGATATTATCGCTGAAAACCATCTTCATTTTGATAACAGTACTAAAACAGGTACAGTCTTCCACCTCATGGGAGCACTTTCAGAATTTGGTAAACTAGGTTTAACTAGTATCGGTAACTCTTGGGAAGAAGCAGAAACCATTTATCAACAAATAGAAGCTATCTTAGATCAAGAAACCTCTACTATCATTAATCCAGAGGAAACAGAAAGTATTCCTATTACCTGGAATTAATTATTTTTTGCGTACTCACACCTGATATTAATTCAATTCTAGGGGAGTACGCTTTTGAATCTACATCTAGATACCAGATCCATCGAGAAATTGCTTAATTTCCTGCTCAGGAAGACTAGAAATATCCACGGTAACTTTACCCGCGTAACAATGCTCTAGTAGTTGGGTGGTTTTTAATTCCTGTACTTGTTGCTCTAACGACTCGATCCTATCTATTAAGGTACGAATAACCGTCGCTTCTGAGTCGGGAAGATTACCATGTTCTAAAGGATTAATTTTAACACCAGAGCGATAGACTACTCTTCCGGGAATACCGACTACCGTACAATCAGAAGGTACGTCTCTCAATACTACAGAGCCTGCACCAATACGTACATTGTCGCCAATTTGGAGATTACCAAGAACTTTCGCTCCTGCTCCTACTACTACATTACTACCTAGAGTAGGGTGACGCTTACCACTTTCTTTTCCAGTTCCTCCTAGAGTTACACCCTGATAAATCAACGTATAATTACCAATGATGGCAGTTTCTCCAATGACTACCCCCATTCCGTGATCTATAAACACTCCTTTACCAATTTGCGCCCCTGGATGTATCTCAATACCTGTAAGTAAGCGAGCTACGTGAGATATCAGTCTAGGTATCAGGGGAATTCCCTTGTTATTTAACCAGTGAGAGAAACGGTGAAACCAGAGAGCGTGTAACCCTGGATAGCAGAAAATTACTTCTAACCAGTTTCTAGCAGCGGGATCTCTCTCAAAAATAATCCGAAAGTCAGCGATTAGGAATGACAGCACAGTTCAATTCCATCTAATATTGTTTTGGTCACTTTTTATTCTATCTCTGAATTGTCTATTTGCCACTACTGTTTTCTCATCTTGACTTTTTTATTAAGTTATGTTAAGATTTATCCCTACTCGGTAGGTGACCAAACTAATAGTAAATTGGGGTTAGTAAATCCCGCTAATTCAGGTGAAGTTTGTACATAACCTTCTAGGTTACTGATTAATTGGGCAGAAGGATTATAAAAGAAAATATCACTATAACCTTCGGGAATAGCAGGAATAGCGGTATTTCGGTATAGTAATAAATCAACTTGATCATTGAGTAAATGACTCAAAGAAATTAAATTGCCTACGTTAATCTCGTTAGTATCGCTGATTAGTAAAGGTTTAGGACTATTATTAATTACTCTAGCTACGTCATTGTTATGATAACCTGAAATCTTATTCCACCAAGTATAAGCAGAATTACTGAGACTACAAGAGATAACCCCTAAACTAAAAATAAGAGTAATAATTGTTAGTTTTAACTTGTTAGTTTTACTAAAGGCTAACCAATAACTTAGGGCTATTTGTATTCCTAAAATACTAGGGAAAAAATAGCGAGTCATAGAAGACCTTCTTCCTCCTATCAGTAAATCAGGTAAGATTAAACCTAGGATAGGTATAATAATTACTAAGCTTAAAAATAAGGTTTCTTGAGTTTTTTTTCTCAGGAAATAGATTAAGTAAATAACCGCCAATAATAAGATAAAAAAGATTCTTGGAGCAAGAATATGATTAATTTCTGTAGGAAAATCTATCCAAATAGAACTAAGATGTAATTCCCATAAACTGTATAAAGTTAACCAAGGTTCGTTGACATTAATCCACTCGGTTTGTTGTTTAAGTTTTGCCAAATTAGCAGGGATAACTAGTAACCAGGGAAGAAAAATAATTCCAGCTAAAGAAACAGCCACTAAAAACCAAAGGATAACCTGAGAACGAGTTATTTTTGCTGTACAAATAAGATAAATAGCCTGAGCAATTACTAAAAAAATACTCAAGACAGAAGTATAAAAATTAAGAGCTAAAGTGAAACTATATAATAACCAGTCTTTTAATTGGGGTTGAGAAGCCTTAATAGCGCGCCAAAACGCAGCACAAGCTAGTAAAGTAGTCATACTCCAGAGACTGTATTGACGAGCTTCTTGAGCGTAGAGAACGTGAATAGGTGATATACTAACCAGAGCGATCGCCCACCATCCTACCAAAGAATTAGGAAATAATTCCCAACACAGCCAAAATAAAGCAGGGAGAACCAATATACTAAATATAGCAGCTAGGCTTCTAGTCGTAGTAATGGAACTTCCCCACAACTGCGACCAAAGACGCGCTAGCACATAATATAAGGGGGGATGTTCGGGGTGTTCGGCTAAAACTTGCCAAGTTTCCTTCCACCCGCGATCATCGTTAAGACGTTGAAAATAAACTAAATCACTCGGTTTAACTATTTCACCAGTAAAAACCGCGTCTCTAGCCATATCTCCATTATAACCCGAAATACGTAAAGAAGTATAAACTTCATCGTGCCAATATACTTTCTTGTCTAGGTTATCTAAACGGAAAAAAACCCCCATCAGGAGGATAATAATTAGGCAAATTTTCAACCCCAGATTTTTAGACATTTAGCTTTTAGAGATAATCCCACCACCTAATAACATTTCACCATCATAGAATACCGCAGCTTGACCTGGGGTAATAGCAAACTGTGGCTCAGTAAAGACTAGTTTAGCTTGTCCATTATCTAGGGGGATTACCGTTACAGGTACAGCGGGGGAACGATAGCGCACTTTTACGGTAGTTTGAATCAAAGTAGTTGGCGTAGGAATAGAAACCCAGTTTATTCTCTCTACTATACATTCTAAACAACCCGCTTGTTCACGAGTACTCACTACTACTTGATTACGTCCAGCGTCAAGCTTGACTACATAAAGAGGTTCAGCGGCAGATACCCCTAGACCTTTGCGTTGTCCAATGGTATAATGATGGATACCGTGATGTTGACCTAGTACATTACCCTCTAAATCAACGATTTCTCCCTCTTGTTGGCTGATATACTTATCTAAAAAACTGCGCATTGAGCCGTGAGATTCGATTAGACAGAGGTCTTGACTATCTGGTTTGTCAGCGGTGTTTAACCCTAGAGAGGTAGCTAAGGCTCTGGTTTGGGCTTTAGTTTGACTTCCTAGGGGGAATACCGTAGCGGCGAGCATTTCTTGGGATAAATCATAAAGAAAGTATGACTGATCTTTACTACTATCTATAGCTGTTAAGAGTTGATAGCGATCGCTTTGTTGAGCGTATTTTATTCTCGCATAATGTCCTGTAGCTATTTGCTTAATTCCCCAAGTTTCTTGAGCGTATTTTAACATTGGTCCAAACTTGACCGCTTTGTTACACTGCGAACAAGGTAGGGGGGTTATTCCTGAAGAGTATCCCGAGACTAGATAGTCTATTATTTCGTTTTGAAAGACTTCTCTACTATCAACAACATGGTAAGGTATGTCTAGTTGTTCACACAACAAAGCTGCGTCCACCATTCCTTCTGAGCAGCATTGTCCTTTACCCTTCATTAACCAAAGGGTGAGACCTGTTACTTCGTATCCTTGTTGCTGCAAAAGGGCGGCTGCTACCGAGCTATCTACTCCTCCCGATAAGCCGACGACGATTTTGTTCATTAATCTTGCTAATATTTTTTTTAGTTCTTACCAGTATAACCTTTATAAGGAAACATGAATAGGGAATAGGGAAAAGATAGTATTTTATCTAGACAAATTCCCATGGGCTTTTCAGAGAATTACTAAGGTGCTCAAAGCATAATAATGTAATAAGTATCACAGAAAAATCAAAAAAGAGAAATTAAGATGAATAAAACGGTGTTTGTCTATGTAAACTGATTAGTAACATTAAATACTAGTAAATCTTAACTTTATTGCTCAATTTGATTAAATGACTTGAGGAGGCAAAAAATAATGAACTTAGCTATTCCTGTAGAACAAAAGCAAAGAATTAATGTAAGGAAATTTCTGCAAAAAAACTACACACCTTATGAGGGTGATGCTTCTTTTTTGCAACCTGCCACAGAAAAGACTTTAAGGCTTTGGGACAAAGTTAAAGAATTAATGAAACAAGAATCACAAAAAGGGATACTTGATACTGATACGGAAGTTCCTAGCTCTATTACTTCTCATGCTCCTGGTTACATAGACAAAGAATTAGAAGAAATAGTTGGTCTTCAGACAGATAAGCCTCTTAAAAAAGCGATTATGCCTAATGGCGGTATAAGAGTTGTAGCAAATTCTCTAGAAGCTTACGGATATCAGTTAAGTCCTCAAACCAAAGAAATTTTTACTAAGTACAGGAAAACTCATAATGATGGGGTTTTCGACGCTTATACTTCTGAAATAAGAAAAGCGAGAAGTGCAGGACTTGTCACAGGGCTTCCTGACGCTTATGGGAGAGGGAGAATTATTGGTGATTATAGAAGAGTAGCACTTTATGGAGTTGACGCTCTAATTGAAGATAAAAAGCAATCTTTAATTGAACTTGAACTAGACTCTTTGGATGAGGGGCTAATTAGACTAAGAGAGGAAATTTGCGAACAAATTCGCGCTCTTGGTGAGTTGAAAGAAATGGCAAAAGGATATGGCTTTGATATCTCAAAACCTGCTCAAAATGCTCCCGAAGCTATTCAATGGACTTATTTTGCTTATCTAGGTGCTGTAAAAGAGCAAAATGGCGCAGCAATGTCTTTGGGTAGAGTCTCTACCTTTTTTGATATTTATCTTGAAAAAGATCTTCAAGCAGGAATCTTAACAGAGCAACAAGCTCAAGAATTAATCGATCATTTTGTGATGAAATTAAGAATGATTCGCTTTTTAAGAGCACCTGCTTACAATGAATTATTCTCAGGAGATCCAGTTTGGGTAACAGAGGCTCTCGGTGGAATGGCGGAGGATGGGCGTAGTTTAGTTTCTAAAACATCTTATCGATTTTTACAAACACTTTACAATCTAGGACCTGCTCCCGAACCTAATATCACTGTTCTTTGGTCTGAAAAATTACCAGAAAATTTCAAACAATTCTGTGCAAAGGTTTCCATTGATACCAGTTCAATTCAGTATGAAAATGATGATTTGATGAGACCAATATATGGAGATGATTATGGAATTGCTTGTTGTGTATCAGCAATGAAAATTGGTAAAGAAATGCAATTTTTTGGTGCTAGAGTAAATGCAGCTAAAGCACTTCTTTATGCAATCAACGGCGGTCGTGATGAAAAATCAGGCAACCAAGTTATGCCTCCTTTTGCAGGAATAAAAAGCGACATCCTAGACTATGAAGAAGTTATGAAAAAGTTTGATCATGTTCTTGACTGGCTGACCAAACTTTATGTTAACGCTTTAAATTGTATCCATTATATGCACGATAAATACAATTATGAGAGGCTGCAAATGAGCCTGCATGATGTCCATGTTCATAGAAAAATGGCATGTGGCATTGCTGGAGTATCTCTTGTTGCAGATTCTTTATCCGCAATTAAATACGGTAAAGTAAGAGTTATCAGAAACGAGGAAGGTTTAGCCGTTGATTATGAATGCGTTGGAGAATATCCTTGCTTTGGCAATGATGATGATAGAGTTGATGAAATTGCCACAGAATTGGTAAGCAACGTAATGAATAAGCTACGAAGACGTAAAACTTATCGCAATGCCGAGCCTACCCAGTCGATTCTCACAATTACCTCAAATGTAGTGTATGGTCAAAAGACCGGCTCAACTCCAGATGGTCGCAAAAAAGGAGAAGCATTTGCTCCTGGAGCTAATCCAATGCACGGTAGAGATGTAAGTGGCGCTATTGCTTCTTGTAAATCAGTTGCCAAAATCCCTTATCAAGATGCTACTGACGGAATATCTTATACTTTCTCTATTGTCCCTTCTGCCTTGGGAAGAGGTGAGGAGGATAGAGTTAACAATCTGGTGGGAATTCTTGGTGGTTATTTTCAAGACAAAGGACATCATATGAATGTGAATGTTTTTAATCGGGAATTATTGTTAGATGCCATGGAGCATCCCGAAAAATATCCACAACTAACAATTCGAGTTTCAGGTTATGCAGTAAACTTTAATAAGTTGAATAGGGAACAACAATTAGATGTTGTGAATAGAACTATTTTTGAAAATATATAATGAGCCAAAAAGATTCAACTCTAGGTTTTATTCATTCAACTCATGCCTTGGGTACAGTTGATGGCCCGGGGCTTCGTTTTCTAGTATTCTTACAAGGATGTCTTTTAAAATGTGTGTATTGTCATAATCCCGATAGTATAAAGCTACCAAAACTAGGCAAAAGTCAATTTAATTCTTCCCATAAAGATAAAGTCCTAACTTCTTTGTTACCTCTTAACGGGACAACTTATAGTCAGTGTACTGCTAGTGAGTTATTTGCCAAAATCAAAAAGTATAAAGGTTATTTAACTTCTTGTAAAGGTGGGATTACCATCTCTGGTGGAGAGCCTCTTGTACAAGCAGATTTTGTTGTTGAACTTTTGCAGTTATGTAAACAAGAAGGAATTCACTCTGCCATAGATACTAGTGGCTTCCTTCCCTTGAGTAAAACTCAACAAGCTTTAAAACTCGCGGACTTAGTCTTAATGGATTTAAAAGCCATTGATGCGGATATATATAAAAAAATTACCTCTGTTAATATTCAACCAAGCTTAAATACAATTAATTTTTTAAAAGAGAATCAAATACCAACTTGGATTAGATTTGTACTAGTCCCTAATCTTAATGATGGAGAAGAACACTTACACAAAATTGGCAAATTTTTAAAAAATCTTGAACAACAGCAAAAGTTTATTGAAAAGTTTGAAGTTCTTCCCTTTCATCAAATGGGAGCTTTTAAATGGGAAGAACTTGGAGAAGAGTATCTCTTAAAAGATTTCAAAGAAGCAAATCAAGACGATCTTAAACGATGCTATGAAATTGTCAATCAATACGTAAATTTTCTAGTATAATTAGGGTTGGTTGCAAAACTAGTCTAATATAGGCTCTTCCCTACTTAAAAGGTTTTGAGATTCTACTAATTGTTAATTAAATTAACGTTTATTTAGGGCTAAGTAGTTAGCTTGAGAACAATTTTATCAACTTTTCTATACTATGAAATCTCAACTCTGGAAAACTCTCTCGCGTTTTGTAGAAATAAAGTCACCTTGGTTAACCTTAATAGGAGAAAAACTCCAAGATGACCAAGATCAGATATTAGATTATTGGCGTATCGAAAAAGCTGATTCAGTTATAGTAATTCCTATCCTAAATCAGCGATTATTATTCCCTATATCTACTTATCGTCCGGGTGTTCAACAAATTACCCTAGATTTTCCTGGAGGAAGATTACCTTTAGGACTAGCTCCTAGTCAAGGGGCTGTAACTATTCTTAATAAAGAATTGGCTATTCAACCTGGGGATATCAGAGAATTAACCCCTGTTAACCAAGAGGGATGGTTGGTGAATAGTTCTTTTTCTAATCAACAACTCTATGGTTTTGTGGGTGACATACTCCTACACCGAATCAAAGATTACGCTGTAGGCTTCTTGTCTTTCACCTTAAGAGATGATTGACCGTTTTTGAGTGAGGCGATGCCCATCCCCACTTTTTTAATTA
>RECR01000048.1 GCA_007693955.1 Gloeocapsa sp. DLM2.Bin57 | reverse complement strand
GGGAAAAATTGTCTGGTTACAAGCAATGCGGTCAGGTAAATTAATGCCAAGAGCAACACCACCAGCTAACAGTAAAAGTGAAGCGATCAGGAAGAAACTCCAGAAATTAAGTAACTCCCCGTACTCTTTCACCTTGCGGAAAAACTCCTGACGCTTCTTAACTTTGAGCTGAAATTTCCTTTCCATCAATTCCTGTTGCTTTCTTTGCAGCACAAGAGCGTACTCTTGCCTACCCAGCACTATTATTAATCGACTGTAAATATAATTATCTACCACCCATTCTAATCCTCTTCCACCTGTGGTAGTGCCTGGTAAAGTTCCGTTGGCGGTAGTTCCGTTAGCGCAGTTACTGGCAAAAAATCTCGACTACGTGATTTCCTCCCCTGAACCATTTCTTCAACAAGTCGGTCAATTTCTCCCTTTTCTTGAAGCTCCCTTAGTTTTTGATAAGTCATCATGTTAAATGCGGTTTCAACCTGTTCTAGTTGATTTTCAACTATTTCGGGAATCTGTTCCACAATCCGATAGGCTTGATTACTACTTTGATTGGCAATTATTTCCATCAACTTTCTCCTTGTATCATCGGTTTGTGGACTAGCTACGCCGAAATGTACAGCTACCTCAGCTATAGTTTTACCTTCCCTAATCAGCTCACAACCTTGTGCAAATTTACTCACTTCTTTAGGTGTATAAGTATCTTTTTCGGGAAGACCACAAGCAGCAAGCAAGTCACAACCTTTCCGAAAATCAATGCTATATTCACTCATAAGGTCAGTAAAACTTTTCCCCCTAGGTTTTCGGGTGCTTTTCCTTTTCTTGGATTCTGTGGATTCACTTTCTTGGGTTATTTTTCTGGTTTCGATATATTCTCTAATCTTTTCAGCATCGCTCTCTAATTCACCTACATACTTCTGAGCTACTTCTAAAAGAATATCTTTATCATAACTAGTGTATTCTTTTTCCTCGTTGTCACCTTCCCCTGGAATTACCTCAGTCCATAAACTCCATAAATGATTTAATTGTCCATCATCAAGATTTATTTGCTGTTCGTGATTAAACTGAAGTAGTTGGTTATAAATATCTTGTTGTCTTTCCATGTTAATTCTCTGTTAAATTCTTAAAAATCTTGAACTTGAATAACTGAAATATAAGAGCCGTCATCTTGGTTCTCATTAACCTTTAACTCTTCTTGATTAATAGATTCGCCATTTTTATTGTTTAGAGTTTTCAAATCCAATTTAACCTCATCTAATTTCAGCCAATCCTCTAAAAACTTAATATGTTTCTCAAAGCAGCAAATTGTCTCTTGCATAGTTAATGGCACTAAGTCATGTTTCTTTTCATATTCATAAGCTAGAGGTAACCAAAAAGCTGCTAAAGCTTTGAGAATCATATATCTATGATAAGAAGGCATCAAGCTTTTTTGATGGGATAAGTATCTCAAAAGAGTCGCTTCAGAACTTGTTTTGGAAAGCTTAATACGTAATCTTAAGTCAAAATACTCTGTACTTAAATCATTCATAGCATCTGTAATTATTCTGTTATTAAAAATTCAACCCAACAACTATCCTACTAATGCGGGCAAAGAAGTTTTAGTTATCTGCTTTTGTAAAAATCTCAGCACTCCATATACATCAGTAAGTCTCATCGCCATTCCCTCTTCTTCTCCATTCAAGCTAAATAAAATTTCTACATCCCGCTCTAAATTAGCAGCCCAAGATAACTCAGAATTTCGGTAATCTTTGCTCAAAAACTTATTAAGTTCTTGTCGTAAATAATCAGCAGTTCCTCCACCCACAATAATTTCTTCAGCATCGTATTCCAGAACTATTTTTAGCCACTGATTCACTAATAACCAGTAGTCTTCCCTTGCTTGTTTTACCGCTAAGGCTATACACTTTGTTTCAGAGCATCTGTCAACTTCATTACTACTCAAGGCTATTCCTTTAAATTTAGATGCTGTTATCCGTCTTCCTGCTCGATACACCGCCACTAGTAACCTCTTTTCATCTTGTCCAGAAGTCCTCTGTTTGACCAAATTCAGCATTGTTGACATTCCCAACTTTTCGGTATATCCCTGAATTGTGCCTCTATGAAACTTAACTACGGAAATATCACGATAACCCATCATTATTGATAATACCTTTTTAGAATTAAATTCCTCTCTTAAAGTCTCTGCTCGCATCAATGCGTGTCCCCCTCCCTCTGGAGTACAGAGAAACTTGATTAACTCTACTTCATATTTACTCCCCCTATAATTGAAATCTGATAAAGCCATTCCCAACTGCTTCTTGAATTTCTCACTGTCTTTCCATTCCCCGTAAGGAAGAGGTACAGCTAAACTCAATTTGTAGCGATAGGGTAATTTACATTTGGAAGCAATCGCTCCCACCGCAGCTAATACCTTAAGTACAGCTGCTTCGTATTTCAATTCCTTGAGATTGACAAATCCTCGGAAATAGTTTTCAGCTAAATAGCCTACTGCATAATATTTACTTTTGTAACGTAACCAACACTCATGTTCTGCTTGTCCTCCTGTAAGTCTACTTGACTCATAATGTTCTATTGCGCTCAAACTGACCTGAGTTACCGTTGCATCCATCAACATTAACTTTGGCTTGCCGAATTCACTACCTGCAAACAAGCTATACATCACCTTTGTCAGAGATGTTCCAGGATCTAAAGCTACTATTAGATAATCAGATGTATGAATATTGGGCTTCACTTACTTTCCATTTAATAAGTTATGGCAGGTGGCAAAAGGTAGGTTAGTCAAGTAATCAATTTGTTAGAGCCAAAGCAGTAATCACTATCCGTTATAATTTGTTTCCTTCGATTCATAAGTTATCAAAAACAATTTATCCGGTAAGGTGGCATTCAACCTTCTCTTAAGGGTTCAAGATTTGAGTTATCTTAATCCTCATCTTATTTTTGCATTTTAATCATTCTTGATGATTTTTTCAACCACTTTCTTTGAGAATTATTAGCAGTTTACAAATTTTAATAATTTTGGCTTTTTTTGACCATTTAGTGGGTCACATACTGAGCCATTTAGTGGGTTATTTAATGGGTCAATTAGTGGGACAATTAGACCATTTTTCAGTTATTTTAGTTCTCCGAAGAGGGTCAAAAGCAAAATTAACCTCAAAGTTTTGAAATTTAGGCTTAAATTGGGTCATTGTTTGAGTCTTTGAATGGGTCAAATTATGTTGATTTTTTATTTTTTTCTAGTGTAAATATTTAAAGAAAATGTCCGCACATTACGCCAAAATTTTGCTAGGCTAAAATTAACCTTTTTTCAATTGAGTAAGAGAAAAATAAAACAAAATTACCTCAATAATAGTGCAAAATCTAGGTCGGTAGGAGGCAAAAAGCACAAAAATGCTTACCATGAAAAATATAAAATCAGAACAAGCTCAGCATTACTTTTCCAAAGGTTACTATGAGCGAGGGAGATGGTTTGGAAAAGGTGCTCAAAATCTCAATCTTGCAAAATATATAGAGAATAAAGAAGAATTTGACGCTCTACTCGAAGGATATTCTCCTGATAGAAAAAAGAGTCTAATGGCGCGCAGAATAAATCCTGACAAGCATAGAGCTGCCATAGACTGTACCTTTAGTGCACCTAAAAGTATTAGTTTACAAGCGTTAATAGGTGGAGATGATAGGCTTATAGATGCTCATAGAAAAGCTGTAGAAGAAGCTCTCCAATTAATGGAGTCAAGATATGCTCAAACCCGAATTTATAGAACAGGTAAACCAAGACAAAAAGTACAAACTAAATGTTTAGCCATCGCTCAATTTGACCACATCGAAACCAGAGATTTAGATCCTCATCTACACACTCACTGCGTGGTGATGAACTTTACTCAAGCAGATGATAAAAAGTGGCGCAGTCTCTCCAATGATGCTATCTATACAAATCAAAAGCTACTGGGGATGGTTTATCAACATAAATTAGCTTGCACAGTGCAACAATTAGGATATCAAACAATCCCTTTAGGTAATGGTCAATTTGAAATAGTTGGCTATGATAAAAAAGAGCTAGAAGCTTTCTCAAAGCGAAGACAAAAGATACTATCGGTAACAGGTAAAAATGCTAACTACAAGCAAAGGAATAAAGCGTGGAATATAACAAGAAATAAAAAATATCTAGTTCAACCAGAAAAGCTAAAAGCCTTATGGAAACAAGAAGGGAAAATAATCAAACTTAAATTAAATGTACCAAGTTTAACTCAAAAACTAGCACCACTGAATACATTTGAACAATATATTAGCGCCGGAATTGAACATCATTCCAAACGTTCTCTATTTCTCAAGATTGAGGATATAGAGCGCTATGTACTAGAAAGAGCCAAACCAGTAGCACTAGAAGAAGTAACAAAAAACATAGTAATCTACCCCAAGCTAATCAAAATCGATGCTAAAAATTACACCACAGAATCAGCCTTAAAACTGGAACTTGCTACTCTCAAGTTGATGTTAGAGGAGAAAGAAAAAATAGAACCTTTAATATCGGAAGAAGAATTAAACGAAACCCTATCAGAAAAAGGGCTAAAGGAAAGACAACAACTAGCTATCTTAAGAAGTTTAGGAGGTAAAGATAGATTTACTGCTTGGCGCGTCTTAACAAATCAAACCAAATGGAAAGCTTTAAAAGCAGTCAAAGAAATAGCCCAAGAAAAAGGATATCAAGTTCGGGGAATAGCTAGGGATTATGAAGCAGATTCACTAAAAACAGAAGTCGAGATGGAAACAATGCAACTGCACCAACTAGACGAAAAAATTATTTCTGGTGAAATTGGTAAAAATGAAATCTGGATAGTAACCCAAGCAGATAAACTGACTAATAAAGAAGTTTTTGACCTATTTACTAGCTCTTTCGTTTTAAAAGCAAAAGTGATTATGGTTGGACAACTAAGAGAAAGAAATTCATTTAGTAATATATTCAAATCTCTACAGCAAGTAGGTATGACTATAAATTTTCTGGATGAACCACTCATTGAACGCAAAACCAGACTACTTTGGGGCTTAGAACTTATTGGTAAAGGAGATGTACCTTCTGGAATTGAATATCTGCAAAGCTTCAATAACCGAAATCCGAACTCACTAAAAACCTTAAAAAATAGTGAGTATTCAACCCAGCAGGAAATGGCTTTATAGATAGTTCAAACGTGAATCGCTTTGTTTCTTATACAATAGAACAAGTACTCTTGAATAAAGCATTATCGATTTCAATGTCTAATCCCAAAGATGTCCTATTCCAAGCACCAAAAAGCCCCTATCAATTCGGTGCAATCGCTTATATCTGGGGCAAATTTATCCCCAACACCGAAAACGAGGGCTATAACTTTGTCAAAGGCATCTTGAAAACAGTAGAAGGATTAGAATTACTAGCATCCATTAGCCAGAGACAATGGGACAAAATCACTAAAAAAGCTAATTTTAAGGTAGAAGAACCCTATTACTGGCGATTATATTACCGCACCACCAAACAAGGATATTTAACAAAAATCAACTTAATTTCGCCGTTAATCAACCCGACTAACATCATCAACGAATCAGGGGAGACAATCGAAGAAAATAAGGATATATTCCAAATTAGAGGGAGAATTGACCGCATTTTCTCAACAGCGTTTTCGATAAGGGTGGAACGCAATGAAAAGCCTCCTGAAGGACAAGAAGACACTCCTCATTGGAAACCTTTTTGGATTACCGTTCAAGGTGATTTACCATCAGAGGCGCTAACAGAACAATTCTGGGAAATTCTCTGTAATAGAAATGGTGAATCTCTTCATCTCCTAAAAGCGACTTATATTCCCGAAGAAAACACAGAATTAACCGAAAAAGAAGCAGCACCATCACTAGAACTAGAAGTTAAGGAAAAAGAAGAACAGCCAATCAGATCAGCATCAGCATCTTCTCCTGATGATGTAGCTAAAATTAAGGGGAAAATACCCGAAATAACCATCAAATTCAGTGAGAAGCCCATTATTCCCGAACAGGGGAAGAAAGTCACTTTGGAAGTGACAGGTGAGAATAATGTTGTGGTAAAGGCAGAAATTAACCGTAAAACATTAGCCAAGCAAATACAGAAAATTGACAGTTTGGAATCAGGGGTTGCCTCTTTGTCTGGGAAACTATCGGCAATCTCAACAGATGGTACGTTAATACTGGAAGCTGCCACAGTGCAGATATTCGAGAGCAAGAAAAAAGAGGAAAAGACGGAATTGAGCGATGATGCGGCTTAAAACTCTAATCTAAGCGGCAAAAATCTGCCCAAGTTTCCCTATCCTCTGGCAACCATGTCAATGAAAAATCTTATTTATAATTCAA
>RECR01000047.1 GCA_007693955.1 Gloeocapsa sp. DLM2.Bin57 | reverse complement strand
AAACTCCAGAAACATCTTCTGATACTATTACTGCTAGTCAGGAGTCAGAAACTCCAGAAACACTTGCAGATACCGTAACTGTAGTAGAATCTCCCCAATCAGTTAAGCAAACAGAAACTCCAGAAACATCTTCTGATACTATTACTGCTAGTCAGGAGTCAAAAACTCCAGAAACACCTTCTGATAATCAGAATCATAATTTTTAGACAAAAAAGGCTAAATCAGAATTAGAAACAGTAGGAACAAGAAGACTACGATCTAAAAACTTGTTACCACGTTCACAGGAAGTTTCAGGAGAAAATAAACAAGCGTGACAAGCAGCCCAGTGAAGTGATAGATTAGCAGAACTCGGTGTATGTTCAGCACAAAGAGGATCAGAAGCGCAAAGTTTCATTGCTTCTAAAGCAGATCGCAGATGATAACCAAGTGTATCAGGTTCACCTAAATTGACTAAACCTCCGAGAGTCCCTTCACTATCAGGTGTAGCGGTATAAATTAACAATCCTGCTTGAGAACCATTTTCACTTTTAGGTAATGCTGAATAAATACGTTCTCGTAAACTAGCAGCATTGTAACCACAGGCGATCGCCAACTGACGCATCAAAGCATGGGCTAAAGAATGAATTAACAAATAACGCATACCAGGGAAAGGAACTTTTTCAGGGTCAATACCACGACTATTTAACCAATCTTTTTGAGCTTCTCTAACCTTCGATTCCTTTCCTTTAACTACCTCTTCCCACTGTTTGAGTTTATTTTTAGCCAATTCTAGAAATATTCCCTCACCCCTAATCTCAGTAGCGGGAACATATTCTAGGGGTTTACGACTAAGGGGGGCTAAATCAATTTTTTCCTGAATATCGACAAAGTCTCCAGGAGATATCAGACGAGTAAACCCAATTAATGCTCTTACTTCTTTGAGTTTTTCTACTAAAACCGTTTTCTCAAAATAATCAATAAAACCTGTAGGGGGATCTACTGGACGCAATTGAAACTCACTAGTATTGTTGGAAATATCAGCAGAGGAAAAAGCTTCCCATTCTGGAGTTTTTAAGTCTTTGATCTCTGGTATTTTCTCTTGGTTAAATTTAGCTTGGATAACTTGATAGACGTCTTCTAGGGGATAGGTTTTTAACGCGTGTATATCTGCTATCTCTAAAATCATTTCTAAAAGTTCAGGAGTAGTGGCTTTTTGTAGTTTTGACCAATTCTTATTGACTAACTCTTCAATTTCTCCATTACCTTCAGGAAGAGATAAAGCAGATAAAGTCACAGAAAACCAACTATTAGAAGCGCCTAGTAACATAGCCCGCATTTGTTGGTCACAGGATTCGTCAAAATGTCTTAAATGGGGATGACGACCTCGACAACGAGGTAAGGATCTCTTTCCCGATTCCCCAAAAGCTTCCGATAATAAACGACCTTCTTGACATTGATCACATTTGACCATGATATCCGTTGTTGAACCAGAAACACCGTATTCTTCTAGACGCAATGTTCCTGAACAGTTATTATTACCACGGTGGACAAAATATGACCAAGGAAACTCATCGAGATGTCCTTTCTCACAAGCGACGAGAAAACGTACAGGTATAACCGTAGGTGGTTTTTTTTGGCTTTTACTACAGTTTTGGTGGACGTAACGAGTTTGTTCAGTACGATAACGATCTACTTTGATTTGAAATAGTTGTGACTCCAAAGGTGCGAGTAAACGGCATTTTGGACATACCATCCAACTCGGAAATGGCGCTACGGGAATACCGATTTTTCCTTCTGGATCATCATCATTTTGAGGAGGGGATGATAATTTTTTGATGGGTTGATTTAATTCTTGACAAACTTTGGCTAACAGTCGATTTTCTTTGATTTCTTTCATGTAAACCGAGTTCCACTCATCAAGACCTAGCACTATAACCGAAAGATTGAGTAAATCTGCTATTGCACCGATACCATAGGTAAATAGTATTTGACTAGGACGTAGTTCACCGATTTTGTATTTATCTTCCATAACAGCAATGCAGCGTGTTTTTTTTATTATACACTACAGTGTCAACTTCAAATTTGCTTTAAAGATCAGAAAATAGGATAATTAGTTTTGATTATGACTTTAAATTTGTGTTGTTTTATAAATGAAAGTATCACTCAAGTGGCTAAATGAATTAGTTAAAATTACTCTCTCGGCTGAAGAATTAGGAGAAATTCTGACTATAGCTGGTTTTGAAGTTGAGGAGATTATCGATTTACGGGAATTAGCTGATGGGGTGGTAATAGGAAAGGTGGTTGATTGTCAACCTCACCCTAATGCTGATAAATTAAGGGTTTGTCAGGTGGATATAGGGGAGGAAAATCTCTCTAATATCGTTTGTGGTGCGCCTAATGTTAGGTCTGATGTTTTGGTAGCGGTAGCTACTCTAGGGAGTTATTTACCCGCAGTTGATTTAAAGTTAAAACCAGTTAAGTTACGAGGTGTTCCCTCTCAAGGGATGATCTGCTCTCTCGCTGAATTGGGTTTGACTAAAGATTCTGAAGGTATTCATATTTTTAATGATTCTACCCTCGAAACTGGTATGGATGTACGTCCTTTGTTGGGTTTAGATGATGTGATCCTAGATTTGACTACCACAGCTAATCGCGCTGATGCTTTGAGTATGGTAGGCGTAGCGCGAGAAGTAGCCGCTTTAACGGGAACTCAGATAACTTTACCTCCAGTAGAGTCTCTCTCAGGATCAATACCCGCGGATTTAGCAATTAATATTACTGATAGTCATGCTTGTCCTATTTATGTGGGAACAGTCATCGAAGGAGTGAAAATTACTGATTCTCCCGATTGGTTAAAATCAAGACTCCAAAATGCGGGTATTCGCGCAATTAATAATGTGGTAGATGCGACTAATTATATCCTTTTAGAATGGGGTCAACCCCTACACGCTTTTGATCGGGAAAAATTACTCGGTTTGGGTAATCCTCTTAATTTGGGTGTACGTTTTAGTTACCAGGGAGAAACAATTCAAACTCTCGATAGTCAAAAACGTGAGTTGAAACCCCAAAATCTCCTAATTACTGCTAATGATGTTCCTGTGGCGATCGCAGGAGTAATGGGGGGAGAAACCACCGAGGTAGATGATAACACAACTAATATCGTTTTAGAATCAGCTATCTTTGATTCAGTAGTAATTAGACGTTCAGCCCGTAGTCAAAGTCTGCGCACAGAGTCTTCTTCACGCTACGAAAGGGGAATCAATCAAGCAGAATTTCCTTTAGCTTTACAAAGGGCGATCGCCTTAATCACTGAATTAGCAGGAGGTCAGGTAGTTAGTCAAACTACAGCAGGAAATTTAGTAACAGAACCTCGGGTAGTGACTCTACGCTATTCTCGTTTACAACAAGTACTAGGAAAAGTTCAAGAGGGAACAATACCCCGAGACAAGGTTGAGTCTATTTTACAAGCTTTGGGTTGTCGGTTAGAATTTGCTGCAGATAATCAATCTTGGGATGTTACTATACCTCCCTACCGTCAACGAGATTTAGAAAGAGAAATAGATTTAATCGAAGAGGTAGCGCGTCTCTATGGTTATGACCAATTTTGCGCAGAATTACCCACCAAAACTCAACCAGGATATCTTTCCACTCCAGAAAGGGTAAAACGTCAACTGCGCAGTTTATTCCGTTCTATTGGCTTAACCGAAGTGGTACACTATTCTTTGGTTAGTTCCACAGAAGCTGAATTAGTGATTAATAATCCTTTATTTAAGGAATACTCAGGCTTAAGAACTAATTTGTTAACAGGATTGATCGAAGCTTGTGGGAGAAACGTTTCTCAAGGTAATGGAGTACTTAACGCTTGTGAAATTGGAAGAGTCTTTCACTATGAAACCACCATCACCGAAACCGAAAAAGTAGCAGGTATCCTAGGAGGCGATCGCTATTTAACAGGAAGTTGGCTACAGGGTGGAAAAGTATCTAGTCTTTCTTGGTATGAAGCCAAAGGATTATTAGAAAGCGTCTTCACCGCCTTAAATCTTCCAGTAGAATACCGCGCTACTGATACTTATCATAACCTACACCCTGGCAGAACGGCTAGTCTTTGGTTAGATGGTCAAGAATTAGGCTGTTTTGGACAAATCCACCCCCAATTGGCTACCAGTAAAGACTTACCCCCTGAAGTTTACGTCTTTGAATTAAGTTTTCCCCTCTTGTTAGAGGTTTTGAGTAAAAAAGCAGCCTTACAAACTAAGTTTACTCCTTACTCTACTTATCCCGCTATCACCAGAGATTTAGCCTTTTTTGTCTCTAATCAAGTGACTGTAGCCCAATTAACCGCAGGAATGATGAAAGTAGGTGGTAAGTTGTTAGAAACCGTGGAATTATTCGACCAATATCAGGGAGAAAATGTCCCATCAGGACAACGAAGCTTAGCTTTTAGTTTAGTCTATAGAGTAAGCGATCGCACTCTAACCGAAGCAGATATAGAACCAGTACACCAAAAAGTACGAGATACTCTAGTTAAGGATTTTCAAGTCACACTCAGGAGTTAAGCATGACTAAATACATTATGTGGGGTAGCTATTGTGAGGACGCCTTGACTAAACGTACCCCCTACCGTCAAGCCCATTTAGAGGGTTTAGCTAAACAGAAAGAACAAGGTATTCTGATTACTATCGGTCCTACCGTAGATAATACCCAGGTTTTCGCTATTTATGAAGCGACTAACCCCGAAAAAGTCCGAGAATTGATAGAAAATGACCCATATTGGCTCAAGGGGATTTGGACTCAATATCAGATTAAAGAGTGGATTCAAGCCTTTTAGCCCGAAAAAATTTCTTGAGGTTAGGAAAAAATGGCTTATAATACTAGGTAAAGTGGGTAGCCTAATCTTTATTGAGCTTATCTAGGCTGTCTGCTGAGTAACCGTCACTAACAGCCTGGAGGCTATCCTTATGAAAATCGCTGTAGCAAGTCAAAATAGTACTAGTATCACTACACATACAGGCAAATGCCAAAAGTTTTGGATATATAACGTAGAAAATAACGCGATTATCTCTAAAGATCTGTTGCAATTACCGAAACAACAAGCTTTTCACTACAGTTCTCCACAAGAAACACACCCCTTAGAAGATACTCAAGTATTAATTGGGGGAAGTATGGGTAAAGGTTTACTCCGTCGTCTAGAAAATATGGGTATCGAAGGAGTTATTACACCCGAAACTAATCCTGATGTGGCGATCGCTTCTTATTTAGCAGGAACTTTAATCATAGACGATCCTGGTGAACACGAACACCAACAAGGTGAAGAAGGTAACTGCAACTGTAATGATTAATAAAAAGTAAAGTTGGGACTTTAGCTTTGATAAATACTACGATATAAAGCAAGGGCGATCGCTGCAACTTCACTATGATCAGGAGGATTGAGTTGATGTTTATTTAACTTACGTAAAACTTTATTAACAGGAATACCCCCATTTTCACTAACTAAATGAGGAAAATCTTCTCTGGCTAGAATTACCTTACCATAACCATCAACAGCAAAAGCATTAGTATTAAACCACCGTAGGTGATTATTTTCAATTTCGTGTAAGTTGTATAACCAACGCAAATAATCTTGACACCAATCACTAATGGTTATTAATTTAGCATTTTCGGGATGATTTTTATCTCGCATTGCTTGCAATTGATGTTTATTCAGAAATTTTCTCACCCAAGTTATTTCTCGGGGTTTATGTTTAGCGTGTTCAACTTCTGGGACAATAGTTGATAACCAAGCAAAAGCAAAACGCGCAGTATTAATGATTTTATCCCTTACTTCAGTGCGATCGCTACTTGTTGGTAAATCTTCCCAACTCACTAAATGTGGACTTTGACGACTAATATCAATAAAAATAGTTTGTGAGGATTTAGGCTGAAAGATAAAATCTCGTAAAGCCAACCCCCCAAACACTTCCAAAAAGTGAGGGGGATTACGCTGATCATTGCCACCTGTACTCTCTGACTTAACCAGAGTGTAATTAGGTAATCCTAAAGTATAGAGTCGGTCAAACCTTAACTCTGCTACTCTTTCCTTATAATAACGCAGGGCGTACTCTGTTTTTAAGAGAAATTCCTCCGGACGTGCATAAATCTCCCCGTCACTAGGTGGTTTAAACTTAAAATAGGGCAACATCAATAACCCTCCTAATTTTACCCTATGTAAGACTGGAGCTAAATCATTAGCCAATAACCTTCCTAAAGTTGGAAAACCCGCGGCCCCTGTACCCCCAAAAATTGACCCACAGAGAAACACTTGGGGAAAGGCTTCAGAATTAGCCTCTCGGGTGATTTTTTCGACTAATTCCCGCCAAATCGTCGGTTTTTTGTCTTTTTGCACCATTTGCGCCATAATCGCCGACCCAATCACTGGTCTTCCCCTGAAACCTTCTTCTAGGTTTAATTCTTGTTCAGCTTGGCTATATAAAACGTTAAATAATTGACGTACAGGGGAATATTGACTATAGTTACCTATCTGTAGTTGTTCTTTGAGAGTTTTACTGTTGTTATTAAAAGGAGATAATAAACCGGTACCAAATTTATTTACTTCTGATTGCATCCACCAGGAGAGATTCTCGTCGATTCCCCCTTTGAGCAATTCCCGAGACTTTTGATAATGGGTTAAGGTGGTAGAATAAGCAGCTACTATGTTACCATTACCCGTATCTGGATCAACAATCAAGATCTCTAAATTTTCTATCTGGGAATCAAAAGCGTAAATACCAGCAGATGCTAGGTGAATTATCGCTTCTACCAGTTTAGCACCAGTTCCACCGATCGCAATTACATAGGTTGACATCTTTTCTCCTTTCTACCTTAACCAAGTAGCCCCCCATACCGCGGGTATCATTTCCTCTGGTGTCGCTAAAACCGTAGTTAACCAATAAACAATTAACATATTAACTACTAAAAATAATAACATCCAGGGAAAAGCCGGAGGACTAACATTACCAAACCACAAGGACATAATTACAACGCTTAACACTGGGGGTAGGGATAATCCTACCCAAACTAATCTCGCTGTGGTCATTTCCTTAAGAGGTGAAAAATGGATACTCCACTTAGCAGCTATAGCATACCAAATAACCGCACAAATCGCTGATACCACAAGTACTACTAGTGCTCCAGGTGTAAAATAGTTATCTGTGTATTCTTGTCTTGACAAGGTTACTATCTGAAATGTCCCGTTAGCAAATAGCCACCTTTGGAGTAAAAATAGGATTAAACCGCTGACAATAGCCCCAATTCCTCTTAATATTTCTTTTATCACCATAGTTTATGCGCAAATATTTTTATATTTTCTTATTATTAACTTTAACAGCTTGTTCTCAAGAGGTAACCTGGGATTGTCCACCTCCTCCTAGGTTAACCCAAGTAAGAGAGTCTATACCAGTCAGGAATGTTACCCCCATTGTCTATCTTGATAGTACTCTATCTATGCAGGGTTTTGTTAATAGCCAAGATAGTGGTTATATTCAAACCCTACAACTGTTAGATCAGGTTATCTTTTCTATTAGTAATCAGCAACCACAATATTATCGTTTAGGAACTACTATACAACCTCTAGTGGGACAAACTTCCGCACAAGCTGCTATTAATCCTAATTTTTATGATCCTCAAGAAGAAGATGCTTTATTAGAAGTTGCCCTTAATAATCATGAACCCAATTCAGAAGAATTAATCATTATTGTGACAGAATTATTGAGATCTAATATTGATTATACTCCCATTATTGATGCTTTTAGAAGTTACTTAAATGAAGGTAAAAGCATTGCTATCATAGGTGTGCGTAGCGATTTCTCTGGATTAATTTTTGATGGGTTACTACGACATCAATTAACAGGAGAATTCCTTAATTTTCAAACAGATCCTGACAACTTAAGACCTTTTTACTTGGTTTTAATAGGAAATAATGAAGTAATAATTAACTATTTTGAGGAACTAAATAAACGCAATAACCATTTATTTAATCCAGAAAATTTTTTAGTAATTAATAATCAATTAGTTGCCAATATTGCTCAATTTAATATCACGGAAAACTATCAAGAATTAGCTCCAGGATTAACGAGAGTATCGGAGATATATAGTCAAGGATTTAACTTAAATATAACTCAAAAAGAATTAGTAGATTTACTACAAATAACCTCAACATCCGCTAATCAACAATATCAATACGAAGCTATACCTTATTATCCCTTACCCTATACTCTTCCCTTTAACACAGACTATCAAATAACCTATTGTAGCGATACAACCACCGAATTAACTAACTGTCAAACTAACCCAAATCAATCTCAATTACTCGCTTTTCCATCTCCTGAAATTACCTCTAATCAAATCATACTCACCACTCAAATCCTTGATTCCAATCTCTCTAATCACCTAGAAGTAATTAACCTAGATATTATCGCTACTGAATTGATTTTACCTGAATGGATAGAAGAATGGAGTTATAATGAAAGCGATCGCGATCAATCAGCTACTTATTTAGGTACAAGAACTTATAAACTAGAAACTTTCCTGCAAAACCTCTTAACATCACTTAATCAAGACTTACAATCTAACCCAGAATTAATTGCTAGATTCTGTTTTGCAGTACAAAAACAATAAAATTGAAAAAATTCTTTCTCACTACACTTCCCACAGGAACTACAGTCCCCTATCTCTTACTTAGTAATATCGAATGGACAATAATAGCTGGGAACAAAGTATAATTGAATATGTACCATGACAGTTAAGACCGTGAAGACAATGGTGCGATCGCGCCCGATTAAGAGCCTGGTTCCAAGGGTTAATGGTAAAAGTATTGGTGAAGCTTTATCGTGCCGCCAAGATTTTTCGTCTGGCGGCTCAATCTGCATCTCTGTCTCACTCAGCTTTGGGAGCATATTATCGACGCATCCGCTCTCGTTTAGGTGCTCCCCAAGCCATTACCGCTACTGCACACAAAATAGCACGTATCTTTTACCATCTTTGGAAAAATGGTGATTCTTATCAAGATCCAGGTGTTGATGCTTATGAACAACAGTACCGCCAACGTACTCTTAAATATTTGGAGAAAAAGGCTCAAACCCTTGGCTTTGAACTAGTTCCCCATTCTACGACTGAAAGTGTTTCTTGAGAGTTTCCTCCGAATTCCTCACTCCAAACTCCCTAAAAGTGGTACAATCCAAAACAAAAATCAACCAGTAACTTGGGAGGACAAAGTTATTAGCCCTTCTCTTAATCAACAATCAAAGTCAGTGATTTTCGGACCGGAAAAAGTTCTGCACATATCAGGAAAAACTAGTTTAACTGGGGAAGTCCGAATCAGTGGAGCGAAAAACTCAGCCTTAGTGATTATGGCGGGAGCATTGCTGTGCTCTGAATCTTGTTATTTAAGCAATGTTCCGAGTTTAGTTGATATTGATCGCCTGAGTCAAGTTTTAATCGCCCTAGGGGTTAAAATTAGCAAAACAGAAAATAGTCTAGAACTAGATACTCAAGATTTACACAGATACGATGCACCCTACGAAATAGTCTCACAACTAAGAGCGAGTTTTTTTATCATTGGACCACTGTTAAGTAGATTAGGTATAGCGCGTATTCCCTTACCTGGAGGTTGTGCTATTGGCGCTAGACCAGTAGATTTACACGTCAGAGGCTTAAAAGCCATGGGTGCAGAAGTTTTTATAGAACATGGAGTTGTACACGCTCAGCTTAAAGGCAATCAAACCAGACTCCAGGGAGCAAAAATTTATCTAGACTATCCTAGTGTAGGTGCAACAGAAACCCTAATGATGGCAGCAACCCTCGCCGAAGGAGAGACAATCATCGAAAATGCAGCCCAAGAGCCAGAAGTAGTGGATTTAGCCAACTTTTGTCGCGCCATGGGAGCACAAATTAAAGGAGCCGGTAGTCCAACTATCACCATTACAGGGGTCAAAAAATTACACGCGGTAGAATACGAAATCATCCCCGATCGCATTGAAGCAGGTACTTTTTTAGTAGCAGGAGCGATTACCCACTCAGAACTTAGTCTCTATCCCGTGATTCCCGAACATCTCAGAGCAGTCAACGCTAAACTTAGACAAATGGGAGCACAAATTATCCGCGAAGATAACCGACGTTTGCGCTTTATTCCGCGTTCTTTAAAACCTACAGATATAGAAACTATGCCCTATCCTGGGTTTCCTACGGATATGCAAGCCCAATTTATGGCATTATTAAGTACTAGAGAAGGTAATAGTATAATTACAGAGACCGTGTTTGAAAATCGTCTCGGTCACGTCGCCGAACTCAACCGTATGGGTGCTAATATTCGTGTCAGAGGTAATCACGCTTTGATTTCAGGTGTATCCCAATTATCAGGCGCACCAGTAATGGCAACGGATTTGAGAGCGTCTGCGGCTTTAGTTTTAGCAGGTTTAGCAGCAGAAGGAACTACCATTATGCAGGGATTACACCATTTAGACAGAGGATATGATAATCTCGAAGGTAAACTCAGAGGTTTAGGAGCAAATATCCAACGAACTACTCACTCAGACTCTTCTGATTTAGAACCATAGACACAATGTTCAAAAGTTTTAGCCCTAGGTAGAGGTTGACCCTCTTCTAGGGCTGATTTAACGAAAAAATCGATAACTTCTAGAGCGTTTTTCATCGCCTCTTCGTAAGTCTCTCCATAAGTATGACACAAGTTCCCCCATTCCGGGAGAGTAACGATAAAACATTGAGCGCTATCAGACCATTGGATGATCATAGTATAATGGTAGTTCATAGTACAATAAAATTTAGTTGCTCTCAATTATAGGTATGGTTTCAAGTACAGCTTGAGAAATAAAAGGCAGTAAATCTCGATTTTGACTACTCTCACCTTCGGTAAACACTACCAAAAGATAGGGAGAATAGTTGGGAATTTCAATATAAGCAGCATCATGACGCACTTGAGTTGTCCATCCCGCTTTAGACCATAATTGTGCTTCTATAGGTAAAACTTCTCCTAAAAATCCCTGAATTTGATTTTCTCCATCACCGTTGGGAGTAGCAGGAGGATGGAGAGATCGTTGAAGTAAACCCATGATTTCTTGCGATCGCCTTGAACTTACCGTTACTCCACCTACTATACTATGTAATAACCGCGCCACCGCTTCCGTGGTCAACATATTACGATTTTCCATCAATTCCCCTAAAAACACCCTCTCTCTACCATAAGCCCCATCACACCAAGTTTTCTGATTGAGATTTACCGTCGCTAATTCTGACCACCCTAGAGATTGAAAATAACGATTAATTAAATTACGCTGATGCTTCCAGGTTTCCCAAGGACCAGAAGGTAACTCAGGTCCACTAGTAGTCCCTGTTAACACATCTACAATTAAACTCGTAGCGTCATTACTAGAGTCAACAATCATATCACGAAGGGCACGATTTAACTCATAAGAAGGTAAGACCATATTATTTTCTAACCATTCCTGCATCGCTACCAGATAAAATAATTTTACCAAACTAGCAGGATAAATACGTTCACCCCCACGATAACTAAAACCCCTAACTTGATGTTGCCAAAACTCCTCAGCAGAAATCGCCCCTCCAGTATTGACAATTATAGGAGGATCGTACACAATCCAAGTCAGAGCAATTTGATTACGGGCTAATTGAGGAAATTTTGCCCAGGTTTTCTCGAGTATGGTTAATCCTATTTGTTCTAACTGGTTGTCTTGGTTAAAAAAACTAATCATTATTATGTTTAAAAATGGAACAGGAATATCGCTGTGGTGTAGATTTAGATCTCTATGATTCACCTGCTTGTGAACTTTTAGCAACTCAAGCAGCTAGAGGACGCCACCTAATTCTATTATCCGATAAACAGGTTAATCAGGCTATACAAGTGTTGTTAAAAGAAGATAATTATTTAGCTTGGTTACCAATCTCACAACTTCCCCATCTCTACCTCTCGTCGATTCCTTATCAAGCGATCGCCTTTTCTCGTGCGCAAATTTTATCTTTAATCCCTCAAGTTATCGCCTATACTTATCAAGCTAAAAGACAGGCTAACTATTATCTTTGGGGAGGTACAATTGGACCTAATTACGATTGTTCTGGTTTAATTCAAGCCGCTTTTGCTAGTGTCGGTATTTGGTTACCTAGAGATTCCTCTCAACAAGCAGAATTTACTCAACCTATTTTAGCTACAGATTTACTCCCTGGTGACCTGATTTTTTTTGCTGACACTAAAGTTAATCATGTTGCTCTCTATCTCGGCGATAGTTATTATATACATAGTTCTGGTCCAACTCAAGGTCATAATGGTATTGCCATAGATTCTTTAGTCTCTGATAACCCTTATAATCAGAAAATCTTTGGTTATCATCGAGTTAATTTTAGTTTAGTGTAAATATTTATCTACAGTGATTACTAATTCCTTAGAAATACCTACTCAATCCCCTCCTGATATCTCCGTGGTTGTCCCCGTTTATAACGAAGTAGAAAGTATCCCCCATTTAATCGAGGCGATCGCCGAAACTTTTTTACCTCTAGACCATACTTATGAAATTATATGTATTGATGATGGCTCAAAAGATGGTACAACCGAAGTTTTGCAAAAATTAGCCCAAGACAGAGAAGATTTAATCTCTATTTTATTAAGACGCAATTATGGACAAACTCCCGCGATGGCTGCGGGTTTTTACTACGCTACAGGTAAAATTATTATCTCTCTCGACGCCGATTTACAAAACGATCCTCAAGACATACCTCTATTATTAGCTAAACTAAACGAAGGATACGACCTCGTCAGTGGTTGGCGCAAGCAAAGACAAGACGATAAACTAACCCGTTTATTACCTTCAAAAATCGCTAATTGGTTAATCGGTAAAGTAACAGGAGTAAAACTCCACGACTACGGTTGTTCTTTAAAAGCCTATCGTTGTGAATTAATCGCTGATTTAAAATTATACGGTGAATTACACAGATTTTTACCAGCTTTAGCCTTTATTGAAGGAGCAAACATCACCGAAATACCAGTTAGACATTATTCTCGTCGTTACGGCAAAAGTAAATACGGTTTAGGCAGAACTTTTAGGGTTTTAATGGATTTATTAACTATTTGGTTTATGAAAACCTTTTTAACACGTCCTATGCACGTATTTGGTTTTCTAGGATTAACCTTAATGTTACTAGGTTTTGTCTTAGGAAGTTATCTAACTTTTCTTAAATTAATTCTAGGACAAAGTATAGGAGATCGTCCCTTATTAATATTAGTAGCAATTCTTTCCTTAACAGGATTACAACTATTTTGTTTCGGTTTATTAGCTGAATTATTAATGAGAACTTATCACGAATCCCAAAATCGTCCTATCTATCGCGTTAGGGAAATTATTGGTAAAAATTTTCTAAAAAACTAAGTATTAATCTCAAGTTGATATAATAGAAAATGTAGATAAAAACAGGGAGACCAATGTTTAAGAAAATATTATTTCCCATTGATGATAGTCGAGAAGCTAGAGAAGCTGCTAAAACCGTAGTCAATGTCGCTAAAACCTATAATAGTGATTTAGTGATTCTCTCGGTAGTAGAAATCAGTCAAGAAGGAGAGCCCCCAAAAGAAAATATAACGGTAATGAGTTCACCAGAAGCAGTGTCAGAACTACTACAACAAGCCCAAAAAGCCTTCACACAAGAAGGTATCAACACCGAAATAATCGAAAAAGAAGGCGTACCTTCCTTTACTATATGTGATGTAGCCGACGAAATGGAGGTAGATTTAATTATCATGGGTTGTCGAGGTCTAGGATTAACCGAACAGGGAGTATCAGAAAGCGTTGCCAACCGAGTAATTAATCTCTCTCCTTGTCCTGTATTAATCGTTCCCTAATTATTTGATGATGAAATCATATCTAGCTGCTGCCATTCAAATGACGAGTAAACCAGATCTAGCTAAAAATCTGCTAGAAGCTGAGGATTTAATCGAATTAGCTGTACATCAAGGTGCAGAATTAATCGGTTTACCCGAAAACTTCGCCTTTTTAGGCAAAGATACCGAGAAACAAGCCCAAGCTGCCGAAATCGCTACGGCAACAGAAAAATTTCTCAAAACCATGGCACAGCGTTTTCAAGTGACTATCCTAGGAGGAGGATACCCCACACCCGTTACTGATGAACCAACTAAAGCTTATAATACAGCTCTATTAGTTGCTGCCGATGGTAGCGAGTTAGTTCGTTATCAGAAGATACATCTTTTTGATGTGAATATACCCGATGAGAACACCTATCAAGAATCAACTACCGTGATGGCGGGTACAGCAATACCTAGAGTATATCATTCTGAGGAATTAGGTAATATTGGTATCTCTATCTGTTATGACGTACGATTCCCTGAACTATATCGTTATCTAGCTAAAGAGGGAGCAGAAATTTTATTTATTCCGGCAGCTTTTACAGCTTATACGGGTAAAGACCATTGGCAAACCTTGTTACAAGCTAGAGCGATCGAAAATACTTGTTATGTGATTGCACCCGCACAAACAGGTAACCACTACGAAAGACGCTATACACACGGTCACGCGATGATTATAGATCCCTGGGGTAATATTCTCGCCGATGCAGGTCAACAACCAGGAGTAGCGATCGCCGAAATTAAACCCGAAAGACTCAAAAAAGTGAGAGCTCAAATGCCTTCTTTACAGCATCGAGTTTTTAATTTATGATAAGGTTAAAGGAATTATAAAGTTTTGTAACAAACCTTGAGCGTTCAACTAAAACAATGGCATTCCCTAGATTTAATCTGGCAAGGAAAAGAAGAGGTTATCCGCACAGGGTTACCTCACAGTCAATTAGCTCCACCTTGGCAAATCCTGATTTTAGGGGATGGCTCTCCCACTAAACACCTACGTTTATTAACAGGAGAGCCAACAGAAGTAGATGTAATTGATATGTCTTATATTGGCTTAGAAGAAGATGGAGCACCAAGTCAAATCAAAGCAGTTCCCGCACCTAGAGTCAGAAGACAGGTATGGTTACGTACCGCTTCGGGACAAAGATTAGCTTATGCTGCTTCTTGGTGGGATGCGAATTTAGTAGATGAATATTTACAAAATCGTAGTCTCCCCATTTGGGAGAGTCTCTCCCGTCTCCATACCGAGTTATATAGAGACGTCCAGGGTATCTATTATGGTAATTCCCCTGAACTAGAGCAAGCTTTCGGTGAGTCTGGTCCTTTTTGGGGAAGACATTACCTATTTTGGCACGCACGTAAACCTCTAACTTTAATTTATGAGGTATTTTCACCCTATCTCAGCAAATATTTAGGACCTGTGCATTACGAAGATTTGCTATAATGCTGACACCAAAACAAAGGAGAGAAAGTCTGTGATTGAACCATTAGTATTAGGAATAGTATTAGGATTGATTCCCGTTACTCTAGCTGGTTTATTTGTAGCCGCTTATATGCAGTACAAACGAACCTAAACAAAGAATTTCATAGCGAGGGTGGTTTGTTGCTTTAGATTATTTCCTAGCAATTATTCCACTCCTTTGCTATTGTAACCGTTAAAATTCTGAACTTCCTGGATATTCTTGATCAAGACTTAACCAATATTGAAAGATCATTTCTCTATTATCTTGGGGTGTAACTAGTTTATAGAGTCGCAGACGCTTAGAAACCCTGATAAAACGTAAATCATAACCCAATTGAGTCAGAAAGCGCTTGATAATTTGAATTGGTGTGGCTTTTTTACTTAAACCAATACCTGTGACTATTTTAATCTGATCACGGTGAGTTAGTGCTAAGGAGGCTAACTCTTGTAAATCGCGATCGCTGTTTTGCAACTCTCTATCTTCTTGACTAAGAATTTGAGGTATTTTCAAAATCTCCATGGTATTAATTATTGCTCCTAATTGGGAATTATTAAAATCAGGAGTAAATAGCGATCCTTGTCCTTGTTTGAGGAGATTACTAGCGATGATAGCATCTCTATCTGCTAAATATTGACGACCAATGCTCAGAAAATAGTGTAATCTTAGTTGTTTATACCAATGGCGATCGTCTTGGATTACTAGTTGGGGTGTTATTGTTACACCATAGCGTAATTGTAGTTGATATTTGCGAAAACTCAGTTTTTCTGGTTTAGTTTTAGCTAATTTATGTTTAAGTTGTTGATATTCCCAGTAAGCTAAATCTTTGGCTTGACAAATAGCTTGACATTCTGACTCATAATTTTGTTGTTGGACAGCGTTTATCGCTTCAGTAAGTGAATTTTGTTCTCGAAAAGAAGTAGCAGTAGCGGTTAGTTTTTCGACAACTTTATAGCCATTATTACTTAAAATTTCTTGAGTACAAGCGCGATAATTAATCATAGCAGCATTAATCCGCACAGCCATTTTAGCCCAACATAGTAAAGATTCTCCCTGAAAACCTGTATCGATATCGTCTATAGCTTCAAAATCTGATTGTTGTAATAAACGAATATTTGCTTGAGTTAAACGATGTCCTGAACTTAGCAAAGATGGAATAGAGGTTGAGCCATTGCCAACGCGATTAAAACCATAAGCAGCAACCCAAATATATCTGGGTACATTTTCCCTTACTCTAGCTAAAGCTTGACAAACTGATTCTGGGGTTTGTACACCTTGGGCGATCGCCCAAACCGAGGTAAAATGTCCTTGGAGGTTAATACTTACTCCTGTTTCAATAGCGGGACTAGCTAAGACTAAATCGTATTTAGCTAAGATATTATCTAAGTTATCCTGATTGTTAATAACTGATTCTGAGTCTATCCGAAGAATTTTTAGGTGAGGAAACTGTTTAGTTAGATAAGCTTCTAGAGTTTGTGTTCCCCAAGGACTAGTTAATTTTTGGGCTGACAAACAAACGAATGGTTTACCACCTTCTCTAATATGTTGTTCTAAATCTCTTACTAATCTTTTGGGACTATTTTCGGGATAGTTATAGACAGTATAAGCTTCTTGAGAGTTAGCTTGCCAACGATTATAGATAATAAAGGGTTCTATGCTTCTACCTGTTAATTTAAGAAGATAATCTACAGCAATATCGCTTAAGTCAGCATCAGCAATCAAGATTTTTCCTTGGGTATTTAAGACAGTTTGCAGTAATTTCTTCAAGGTTTTAAGAATAGCTACTCTATTATTTTTACAGGTACTAGAGTTTAAACAATGCCAAATTACTTGTTCTACTTCATCAATGATGATAACAGCATTTCCCCAATTATTAGGGTCAAAATTAGCTTGTGATTTAGGGTGAAGAGAATCAATACAAATCCCATAACTATCTTGATTGTCCGTTTCTTTGGCAATTTCACTAATGTATTTTAGACCAAATCGTTGACAGAGAGATTGTAGTAATTTTATACGATGACCAATGACTAAAACTCGGCGTTTTTGTTGTTTAGCTTCTTGGACTATCTGGTCTAAAAATTCGGTTTTTCCTGTACCTTTGGGTGATTTTATGGCAATTAATTTAGCTGTTTCTGGAAGAGAAGGAAGGGGAAGATAACGAGAATTCAATTCTAGATTACTTGGATAAGTAAACTGACTAAATGATTTAGCTTTCCAAACTTCCCAAGGTAGTGCATTCTGATAAACTTGGTGAAACTTATCTTCTCCCTGGAGTTTAATAAAATCATCGACTCCCTTGACTAAATCTGTTGACCAAGTAATCACTTTTACTATTCCACCTGTTTGAGTGAGAAGATATCCTAATCTTACTAATGCTGTGGTTACTGCTTTAATTGTTTTGGGTTTTTGATCTTGATCAAATGTTAGATAAATGTTTCTATTATTAGCTAGAATTTCTAATTGGGGAATTAGTCTTGATTTACCTTCACCATCGTGAGACACTCGATAACCACTATTAATCCCTGGAAGGGCGATCGCCACATAACCTATACTTAATAAAGCTCCCGCTTTTTTTGCACCTTCTGTGATACAAATAGGTATCTCGGGATGATCTATAACCCATTGCCAAAAACCTAAATCGGGTTGATTTTTGTTAATGGCTTCTGGTAAGATATCGATATGGTACTTTTGAGCAATCTGTTGCCATAAAGTCAAGGGGATACGTAAGGCAAAGACTCCTGTACTTGTTTGAGGTGGATGTTCGTATTTAATAACTTTATTCTCAATCAAACGAGGGTGATCTGGTTTAAAGCATCCCCATAAATCTTCTTTACCTGTAAGTAAGTCTATTCCCGAACACCACCAACCCCCCGCTTCAGTGTGTTGGTAACGTCTTAATAAGGTATTCTTTACTTTCCCGTCGTTACGTCTTGGTAGTTGATCAGAATAGAATAAATATTCTTGAGGTAATGTCCCACTTAAAGAAGTTACATTAAGATCAATGATACTTTCACTAACTGCACTTTCTAACCACTCTTGTTGATAATCCATTGACTCTCCGCTTTAAACACTATATATCGGGGATTTAAAATTATACACCAATATATATAGTGTTAGGGGTTAGGGGTTATTCCGAATTCCTTTCTTCCTTTCTTCAGAATTCTCCCCCTCTCCCCTCTTCCCTAATCACTGAGTCAGAATCTCGACTCCTTCTTTAGTTACAGCGATCGTATGTTCAAATTGTGCGGATAATTTGCGATCTTTAGTAATTGCTGTCCAACCGTCTGCTAAGATTTTAGCTTCCCAAGTACCTTCATTAATCATGGGTTCGATCGTAAAAACCATGCCTGGACGTAGCATACGTCCTTTACCTCTTGTACCATAATGGGGAATTTGGGGTTCTGTGTGAAAGATTCTATGTATTCCATGTCCTACAAAATCTCTGACCACAGAGAAACCTTCAGATTCGGCGTATTCTTGGATTGCTGCGCCAATATCACCGACACGCGCACCAGGTTTAACTTCGGCGATACCTTTATATAGACATTCTGCGGTGACTTCTACTAATTTTTTAGCGATAGGAGAGGGAGTACCTACAAAAAAAGTTTTTGAGGTATCTCCATGATAACCATCCACAATGGGAGTAACGTCTATATTAATGATATCACCATCCTTGAGTACTTGTTTAGCGTTAGGAATACCATGACAGATGACTTCATTAACGCTAGTACAAATGGATTTGGGAAAACCATGATAACCCAAGGGTGCGCTAATCGCGCCGTGTTTTTTTGTCCATCTTTCTGCTTCCGCGTCGATTTCTAGGGTGGTTATACCTGGTTTAACCATTTCTCCTAAATGTTGCAACAATTCTGCGGCTAGTTTTCCCGCTGTGCGCATTTTGTCAATTTCTCGACGTGACAGTAAAGTTAGTGTATCGCTTCCCATTATCTGATTAAATATCTTGACTTCTTTAACAATTGTATAGTATGTCTAAATGTATTATATAGTGTCCTAAACAAACTTGAGGTGACCATAACTCATAATCTAACCTTAAACTTCTCGGTAGATGATGAGGATCTAAACTCAAATTGCGGGTATAGTTGCGTAGATTGATAGATTTTTCAATACCTGAATTTGCTTGATTTAACCAATAACGACTAGTTCCATAAATTCCTTCTTGCCACAAATGACGATAACATAGTTGATTATTGCTTTGCAGAGTCATAACAACGCGATAAGGGGATAACTCCAACCAGATTAATTGTTCGCTACCACCTGGAGATAAATCAGCTTTGAGGACAAGATGATATTTAGCTTTATCTTTATGATAGAGGGTAGCTGCTGTTTCTATAGTAGTTAAAATCGGTAAGTCAGTGGAGAGAAAGCACAGAGACACGGGTAAATGATATTGTGTCAACATAAACTTAAGGTGAGGATGTATAGTGCTTTAATTTTAACCTAGGAGGGTTGATTAATGGTGGATTTAGCGATCGCTTGTTACGGATTAACTAAACGTTTTGAGCGACATTTAGCGGTTAATGATGTTCACTTAGAGATTAATAAAGGAGAAGTTTATGGTTTAATTGGTCCTAATGGCGCAGGTAAGACGACTTTGATTAAAATGTTAGTAGCCGCAGAAGAACCGACTACGGGTGAGATATATTTAAATGGGGAGTTAATGCGTCGAGATGAAAGTAATCCCCATCTCAAACAACAAATAGGTTATCTTCCCGATGATTTCCCTGTTTACGATGATTTAAACGTTTGGGATTATTTAGATTATTTTGCGAGGTTATATCATTTACGACAACCCCAGAGAAGAAGACGTCTTCAGGAAGTTTTAGAATTAGTACAATTAACTAGTAAGCGTCGTAGTGCGATCGCTACTCTCTCTCGGGGGATGAAACAGCGTCTCAGTTTAGCTAGAACTATTATACATGAACCGAGTTTTCTCTGTTTAGATGAACCCGTCTCAGGATTAGATCCTATCGCTAGACAACAATTTAGGGAGATTATCAAAATTTTACAACAAGCAGGGATGACTATTTTGATTTCTTCTCACGTCTTAAGTGATTTAGCAGAATTATGTACCTCTGTGGGTATCATGGAATTGGGTTATTTAGTAGAAAGTGCGAGTTTACAGGAACTTTATTCTCGTTTCTCCCGTCAACAGATTATCTTATCTACTCTTGGAGATTTAGAACAGCTTAAGCTAGAATTGCAAAAAAATAGTTTAGTACAAGAATGCGTAGTACTTCCCCAACCTGGTAGTTTAAAAGTCTATTTCTCAGGAGATAATAGCGATAGTGCAGAATTATTACGCAACCTGGTACAAGCGGGTTTACCCATTAGTCAGTTTAACTGTACTAGTGAAGACTTAGAAACTATTTTCTTAAAACTAGGACATAAACAAGTATCTTAAGGAACAATGCTGATGTATATAATCAATCAACTTGGGGAAGTCAATCCCCAACTCTTGAGGGAAATTAAGGGGAGATTTACTACCGTTAATCTGGGTATCGTCATAGGTGTATCTCTAGTCACTCAATTATTTATTTATCTATTGTATCAAAGCTATTTACCCAAGAATGAGGGTTGGAATCGTTATTGTCAAACAGAATATTGCTTTCAAGATTTCCACGGTAAATGGGCTATCATAACTAAACTCTGGTGGTTGGATATTTTTACCGCTATGAGTATCATTGGTATGATTTTCTTAATGGTAGTAGGTACTTATCTACTCGTTGCTGATATAGCTAATGAAGCTAAAAAAGGTACTCTCGATTTTATCCGCTTAACTCCTACTCAAGCTAAGACTATCTTTTTGGGTAAAATACTCGGTGTTCCTAGTTTAATCTATCTTGGGGCTATGGTGGCTTTACCTCTACATTGGATCAGTGGTTTACAAGCTGGTATTCCTTGGTATTTACTATTAACCTATTATCTGGTTTTACTATCTGGGTTGTTTTGTTTTTATAGTCTAGCCATCGCTGCTAGTTTAATTATGCCTAAAATTGGCGGATTTCAACCTTGGTTAGTGGCTGGATTGATGTTATTCTTCTCTGTAACCTTTGTTATGGTTATCGTCAATAGATATTTTCACCCCGTGGGAGATATTGGAGATTGGTTAGTTATCTTCCATCCCGCGACGGTTTTACACTATCTAGTTAAGACTACTTTTTTACCTCCAGATACAGTCAAATATCTCAATTTAAATAACTTAGCCGAGTTACAATGGTACGGAAAACCTCTATTTAGTCAAACTATTACAGGAGTTAGCCTAATCTTACTTAATTATGCCCTATGGAGTTATTGGGCTTGGCAAGGAATTCAACACCGGTTTAATAATCCTGTTTCTACAGTTTTAACTAAATACCAAAGTTATTGGTTAAGTTTTAGTTTTATTTTCGTTACTCTCGGTTTTACTCTGCAACATGAGTTATGGGGTGAGGAAATAGAACATTTTACCTATCTACAAATCAGTAATTTGGTTTTCTGTTTGATTCTGATCGCGATTTTAACTCCTTCTACTCAAGTATTAAAAGATTGGTCACGTTATCGTCATCGGGAAGCAAACACCAGAGGTAATCTCCTCAAAGATTTATTCCTAGGAGAAAAAAGTCCAGCAATTGGGGCGATCGCTGTTAACCTAGGTATTATGACTCTGTATATCCTTCCCTGTTTGTTTCTCTTTCTCGACTCTTCCTCACGAGTAGCTATCTTTTCGGGTTGGTTACTCAACGCTAATCTGATTTTGTTGTTAGCTGTAATTTATCAGTTGATTCTACTCTGGAAAAGTCCTAAATTTCCTGTTTGGGGAACAACTGTACTAAGTTTACTAGGAGTAACTATATTCCCTGTAATAATATTTAATGTCTTCGGTTTTTCCCTGACTACCTATCCCTGGTTATGGTTATTTTCCATCACACCAATCCTCGCAACTCAACACACCATCGGTATGTCTATCTTTTTCGCTTGTTTGACTCAATGGTTAGGAATAACTCTCTTAATCGGGGGAATAACTTATCAACTTAAAAAAGCAGGGGAATCAGAAACCAAAAGATTAGTGGGGTAAAGGTGTTTTAGGTGGAACGGTGTTATTATTACTATATATCATACTCACCTTCTCCCTTCTCCCTACTCCCTATTCCCTAAATCAATACCATATTTAGTAGCAAGTGTAATAATTTTTTGCCTTGCTGCTATACTATTATCAGCTAAGTCAGCAAATTCGACAAAACGCTTTAATTCTTTCAGAAAAAGGTTTCTCTCTGTTTCCCAAATCTCGCGATCTAATTCGGGTGGAAGGACTATCATATCAAAGAGAGTAGCCTTTTTTTTATCAGGATGGGGACGTAAAATTCTCCCTCGACGTTGGATAAATTGACGAGGATTACTTGTACTTGCTAAAATAACCGCGTGTTTAATCGAGGGTATATCTACTCCTTCATCAAGACAACGAATCGCTACTAATCCCTGTAATTCCCCACTGTTAAATTGTTGTTGTAACTTTTCTCTGGTGTCTAGGGGTGTTTTCGCTGTATAAGTATTTACCCGATAACCTAAGTCTTTCCCTAACATCTTTGTTACCGCTACTAGTTGACGTTGATAACTGCTTTCTTCTTGGTCTATGTAACCGTCACCGCAGTAAAATAAGGTATGAGTGGTATCTAGTCGTCTTGTCATTAAGTTGTATAAAGCTGGTAGTTTATTAGTAGCTGCACCGACTAAACGCGATCGCTTCACCAGTAAAGAGGTTAGTCTCTCATTATTGTTGATACTTTTATTTTTTTGCATCACCCAACCAATACTCTGAGTTAGTTTAGCATAGGCGATCGCTTCTGATGGCGTTAATTCTACAAAAATAGGATAATAATTATAAGGTACTAACGCTCCTCTTTTAATTGCATCAGCTAAAGTAAATTCAGGTTGTAAAACTTTGCCAAAATATTGGAGAATCGCATCAGTACCTTCTTGATCATAATACCTTTCGGGGGTAGCTGACAACCCCAAGCGTAAACCTATCTTCAAAGGTAAACAAGCTTCGAGACGAGGTGAGCCTAAGTTATGTACTTCGTCTCCTACTATTAAAGTACGTTCGGGAAAAAATTTGATTTGTGATTGAAAACTTTCCGTGATAAAGGTAGCGTTAGTAGTAATTACCGTTAAAAAACCTTGCTGTTGTCCAATAATAGTATATAGTTCCCCAGCTAAACGACTTTGCCAATTATGGACAGTTTCAAAGGCTAAAATTGGTTTGAGATTGAATCTCTCACATTCTTTAGCCCACTGGTTAACTAAATGACAATAAGGACAAATGACTATTAATACCTGTAAACTTATTTTCTCATAAAGTTCCGTCGCGATGGCTAATGCGGTAATAGTTTTACCACTTCCTGTAGCCATTTTTAAAGTTCCTCTACCGCGATGACGTAACCAATTAGCTACCGCTTCTCTTTGATAGTCTCTTAGCTGTATCGATGTAGGTATCTTAGGATAATTAAATCTCTCACCATAACCACTAAATCCTGTTTCAGCAACTCTCTGGGGATAGCTGAGATATCTTTGTGCTAATTTTTGCCAATCGATATCCTCAAGATTACATTCTGGTATTGTCATTGCTGGTGTTCTTTTTAACTACCCTTGAACCCTTACTTAAATAGGCGATCGCAAAAACCATTACAATAGGCATGGTAAAATTATACAGATAAGTTGTCCCTACCATAGTCATCAACAACAGAGACATAAATATAGTTCGCCAGGTTTTATTCATCAGTTTATGACATGAATGTTAAGGAGAATATCAATATTATATAATAATACTTAATCCCTAATTAGAATTATTCCCTAACCAGGTTACTAAATCCTCTATATTCTGGAAGTCTAATAACATTTCAGCGAGGGTTTCGATTTTCTCTAAACTCAGTTGTTGGATTTGATTAGGAATTTCAGCAGATAAATTGCCGAATTTTCGGGTTAATTGTCGTAGGGTTAAATTGACAGCTTCTTGTTGTAAACCCTGTTCGACACCTTGTTGTATCCCTTGTTGTCTCCCTTCTTTGATACCTTCGGCAAATCCTTCAGACTTGATTTCTTGATACATTACTGATTCTTTCATAATTTCCTCCCGTAGCAATTTCTTAATTACCATTTTATCTAAAACCAAACCTGCTAAGATGGCTGCGGTAGCTGCTATGTTACTTTTTACTTTGACGTCTTCAATGCTATCTACTCTTTTGGCGACTTCTGTTAGTGTTTCTACTCTATCTTCGGTTTGAGATAACACCGCAAAAGGTAGCAATCCTGGTTGACTGAGTAATTCTTCTGAGGGGACTTCCCATAGTCTGACTACGTTATAGGTATATTTTAATCCTGGTAGTTCAAAACTATTTTGCCACACTAGAGGTGAATTGCTTTTTCTCAGATAAATAACTACTTGATAGACGGTTTTTCCAGGGAAACAACGATTTAATCTGAGTCGATAATCAGTCATCCTGAAGGGTATATCTGTTGAGGGTGAGGTTTGAAACTCGATATGTAGAATTAGATTAGATGATTGAAGTAAGATTAAATTATCAGCCCGAATGGGTTCTACCTGTAATTCGGTAGGTTGAAGTACGGTTAATTCGATCGGTTCATTTAATAACCAAGTGGCTATGTCTCTAGAAAAGTTCTCGGCAATAAATTTACAGACGTTATCATACACAATAGTTATTTTCCTCTAATCGGTGAACTTGTTGAGATGGTTCATATTTATTTAATAATCTTATTGTAGATGAAATAATGAATCTACATTCTCAGATAATACAATTTTGATACTACTATTAAAATATGTCGTCACTATTAATACCTGTAAACTTATTTTCTCATAAAATTCCGTCGCGATGGCTAACGCGGTAATACTTAAATAGGCGATCGCCAAAACCATTACAATAGGCATAGTAAAATTATACAAATAAGTTGTCCCTACCATAGTCATCAACAACAGAGACATAAATATAGTTCGCCAGGTTTTATTCATCTAGGTTATCAATATTAAATATCCATATTATACCTCAACCAATTGTTTGTTACAAAAATTTACAAAGCTACATCTGGTAACGCCAACCTTCTATTTTAGCCAACTCTAGCTTTTTACTTCTAACTCCTCGCCAGCTTAAAATTTAGCTTAACCGCGAGAAGCCTCAAGCTTTATTTTCTCAAATAAGCGTGAGATGA
>RECR01000046.1 GCA_007693955.1 Gloeocapsa sp. DLM2.Bin57 | reverse complement strand
TAATTAAAAAAGTGGGGATGGGCATCGCCTCACTCAAAAACGGTCAATCATCTCTTAAGGTGAAAGACAAGAAGCCTACATCGTAATCTTTGATTCGGTGTAGGAGTATGTCACTGAAATCGATATTGACAAAATCTTGATTACCTGGTGCTAAATTGGGTGGTGTAATATCTGGGATACTAACTGCATAAAAATCAAGAGTCGAGAAATTGCGATAATGATTCGTTACTCCTAAAACTCCTAACAGCAAAACTCCCCAAATCCAACCTGATTTTTGAGACTTATGACTTCTTTTTTGATATTCTCGTTTGCTAGGCATTGCTTTTGCCCTTATCTAAATCTATTATTACTAGTATAACTCAATTTATTTTTAAATCTAATTATATTTCTTAATTATTTTATAACAATTTGAAGATAAGTTTATTTGGTATAATGGTTGACAGAAATACTTGTAATTGTTATATTCACTTAAAGGTATATACTTAGTTGAGTAAATTAATGAAAATAAAGGAGTTATGGGAAAAATCTTTACCGTGGTTTATAGTTAGTGGAGTTACTGTTATTATCTTACTACTGAGTCAACCATGGCTGTGGTCAACAGAAACTATTAAACAACTTAATCAGTATTTACCTTGGTTATTGTCATTTTCCTGTTTATCCTTCGGTATATTATTAGGAATAACGGTTTATACTCTCGAAAAAACTAAAAAAGATTATTATAAATTATTAAGTAAAGAACCAACTTGTCAGGATATAGCTAATAAGTGTAAAAGTTTAGAAACCTGTAATTATAATCTCAATTTACTAGTTAATTTAGGAAGTTTATTACAGATTTGTTTTAAAGTTTCTGAAACTAAAAAAGTTCTCCAAAAAATCCTACCCGAGATGTTTCCTGAAACCTCGGGAGGAGTATTTATTTATAATGAATCGAAAACAAATTTAACAGCGATCGCCACTTGGGGAGACTATTGTTATGCACAAACGGTGTTAACTCCTCATGATTGTATCTGTTTACGTCAAGGTAGTGTATATTTGATTGAAAATGAACAACCAGAAATATCTTGTCAGTATTGGGCGAAACCAATTAAAGGAACATATATATGTATCCCTCTCATCGCTTTAGGAGAAATTATCGGGGTGTTAGCTTTAAATTATGATCAACTCCCCCATTTAACACCAGAGAAAAAAGAAATAGCGATCGCCACTAGCAGACAAATTGCTTTAGGAATCGGAAATATACAATTAAAAGAAAAACTGCGGGAAGAAAGTATCAGGGATGGATTAACGGGGTTATACAATCGACGCTATTTAAACGAATCTTTAGAAAGAGAATTATGTCGGGTTAAACGTACTGGTCAATTTTTAAGCGTAATTATGCTGGATGTGGATCATTTCAAGTATTTTAATGATACCTTTGGTCATGATGCGGGAGATGCGGTACTCAAGGAGTTGGGTAATTATCTCAAACACAACATTCGTGGTGAAGACATTCCCTGTCGTTATGGGGGTGAAGAATTTACAGTCGTATTATTGGGAGCTAGTTTAGAAGATACTCTTAAACGTGTTGAACAAATGCGAGATGAAATTAAAACTCTCAGAGTAAACCGTGGGAAACAGTCTTTATATAGTATTAGCGTTTCTATCGGGGTAGCTTGTTTTCCTGAACACGGAAACACCGTAGCTGAATTAATCGAAACCGCAGATATCGCTATGTATCAAGCGAAAGCAGAAGGAAGAGATCGAGTGGTTTTAGCTAGTTTGTGAGAGTAGATGACAGACTTCAGCATCGGTTACTTGATTAAAATTAGCGTACCAATAACTAATAGAATCAAGAGATTGAAGTTTCAGTAGAGAAATAATCCTATCTACTTTGCATTGGAGTTGAGAAAAGATTCTATCACAGATAATAGGGGTAGCGATAATTATCTCTTGAGGTTGTTGATGTTTAACCGAGGTAATCGCCGCTTCCATAGTTGCACCTGTAGCGATACCATCATCTACGATAATCACTTTTTTTTCTGCTAAGCTTGGATAGGGACGATTTCCCCGATAGAGTTGTTCCCGACGATGCAATTCTTGTAATTCTCTAGTTTTTACCTCCTCAATCATTTTTGGTGTGACCCGACAAGATTCTATTATACTAGGATTAAGAACCGTAATCCCGTCACTAGCGATCGCCCCCATAGCCAATTCTGGATGTGAAGGTACACCTAATTTTCTGACTACACAAATATCTAAAGGTAAACTCAGATTAGAGGCGATCGCCGCAGCTACGGGTACACCTCCTCGGGGTAATCCCAAGACGATTAGATCAGGTTGTTGATAATAATTAGCTAAGCGTAGAGATAATAACCTTCCTGCTTCTTGACGATTAGCTAGTATAGCTGTCATCATCGATCACTGCTTGTTGGTAACGAAACATTTCGGGGCTAGAGTCACCATATACCCCTTCTATCTGTTCTAAACAACATTGTATCGCAAAATCATTAAACTCTGCCACTTCTACTCCAAACATATCAGCAAAGATATCGGGTTTTACTCTACAAAAGCGAGGGCGATCGTCATAAATGCGACATTCTCTAGTAGAGTGGTCAAAATTAATGCACCAACCATCGTCTCCTACTAGATTTAAATATTGTTCCATTTCTTGAGGAGAGAGATAGTCACCTAAATCAGGGCGATCTGTTGGATCGAGATGACAACAAGCACCACAAAGTTTTACACAACGCCAATTTTTCATATTTTCAGATAATGAATGATTTACCATATATTTTAGCTAAAAAGGCAGAAGACAAAAACCAGACAATATACTTGCAAGAATCAGTGTGGGAATATATCACGGCTTTAACCAAGATAAAACAAAGCGATCGTAGAGTTTTTGTATTAACCAACTAATTATAATAGTTAAGGGTAAAGCCACCCCTAGAAGATAAATTACTTGTGCTGTTTCACTACTAGGAAAAAACACAGATTTAGTAAGAGAAAAAATAGGACGATGAAACAAATACATACCAAAGCTGACGTAACTCATCTGCTCAATTAATCCCGTATATTTTACTCGGTTCATAATTTGATAACTATACAAATAAAATAAGATTGCCCCAAGATTAATAAAAAATATTTCTATACCTAGCCATTTCATAGTTAAGTATCCAGTTATTTTTAAGACAAATAAAATCACAAATATGATAGTTAAAATAAATTGTTGTTGTTGAAGTTTGTTTAACCATCCTGGATTAGCTCTTAACCACATAGCTAAAGCAAAACTAGGAAAATATAAGGATATCTCACTAGTGCCTTTAAATAAGAAAATTAACCACAATAAACCAGTTAAAACTAGATAAATAGTTAGATTATTAGCGTATTTAAGTAAAAATGGCGCAACCAAATAAAAAATCATAATCATGGTAATAAACCATAAAGTATATGGCGCAGGAGGAAAAAACATTGATAAAAGGAAAGCAGCTTTAATCAGAGTCTGACTATTAGCAATATCTTGCCAATAAAAAAGTAATAAAGCTAAAGCATAAAGAGGATAAATACGTATCAATCTTTTGCGCCAAAAAGTAATAATATTTTGCCAATTAATTTTCAAATTCTTACTAGCAATTAAATAACCAGAAATAAAAACAAAACTAGCTAAAATAATACGAGTTAGATTGTGAGTAAAGGGATTATAGTAACCACGAAAAGCTTGGGTATAGTTAAAAAGATGCCAATAACTAACTATATAAAAAACGCTGATACCACGAATTAAATCAATACCATAGTTTCTCTCGGGTTTCACTTTTTTGCTCTTCTGGTAACTTTATATGTAGTAATTATTAAGTAAAACTTGTTAGTCAAGATTAGCTGGTTTTTTTCTTCTATAGTAGTACAAGCTATATAGCTTTTTTCCCAATCTTAACATCTGGATAAATTAAGACATTTGCTCCTATAATTGCCTCATCATCAATTGTTATGGGCTTGTAGGTAAAAGTATCATTTACTCTCATATGACAAATTAAATTAATTTTCTGAGTTAGTTAAAGGTCGAGGATCGTACCATTTAAAGTGTTGGTAACCTGTGCGAGAGATTTCTTGAATTAAGGTTCTCGCTTGGGGATCATTATGAGGACGTTTAACCATAATTGCTACTAAATAACGTTTACCGTTGGGTATATCCACGATTCCCGCGTCTGCTAAAACTGAACCTATGTCACCAGTTTTATGAGCCACAGTAGCGTTACTTTCTACACCTTGGGGAATCAGACTATTATTTTTAGTCGCTGTCATAATGCGCAAAAGATGATCGCGAGAGCGTAGAGAGATTAATTTTCCCTCGCTGATTTGATTAAGTAACAAGACTAAATCTTCTGGTGAGGTAGTATTTGTTCCTTCTAAATCTGGTAAATCTTGACGGATTGCTGTTACCGATAAACCCCAGTCTCGAAAACGTTGATTTAGTGCTTCAGCTCCACCAAGACGATCAATAATCATATTGGTAGCCGTATTGTCACTCGTGACCATCATGTCGGTAGCGACTTTCAGGGCGCTAAATTTTTGACCAGATCCTAGAAACTGCATATTTCCTGAACCACCAGCGCGGTGTTTTTCCTCCATAACCAGTAGTTCATCGAGATAAATTTTCCCTGCATCTACGTCTTGAAAAAAAGCAACTAAAATCGGTATTTTAATCGTACTAGCTGCCGAAATAGTACTATCACCGTTAAAGTTAACGTAAGCGTAGTTATCTAAATCTATAAAAAATGCTGTAGCTTCTAATTGAGGATATTTAGCCGTTAAAGTTTCTAGTTTTTGTTGTAATAATAATAATTCTTCTCCTAATTCGGGGGTAGGATTATGATCGCTAACTTCAGCAGATGGAATAGAGAATAAATTTAGCTCAGAGAGATGATATTTTTGGGGGTTAACTACTGATAAAGTTGTCCCTGTGAGAGTTCCTACCCCAACCCCTAGGATCATTAAGCGACTCAGATAAGCGCAAAACTTAGCTAGAGGTTGAGGTAAACCAGAATTATTGCGATTGAGAGGTTTTAACATTGCCGTTTTACTCCTCTTCAAAAGAAAAACCAAAGTTTAACTCTAAGATACCTATACCTAGTTCTTCTGGATCTAACAACTTAACGGGAAATAAGGCTAACATATCTTTTAATTGAGGGTCACCTGCAGTACTACCAGTGATGCCCATGGCAATAACTATACCACAATTTCCCTGATTAGCTACAGCAGCTTGATACCAATTTAAGAGTGTAGATTCATCCTCATCCTCATCCTCATCCTCATCAGCAAAGAATTCCCCGATTAAATAGAGTTCTCCGTCGTTGGTTTGAGCGATCGCCAAATCATAGCTAATCTCAGCGAAGCTATCCTCTCCTTTGGTAAAACAAATACCCTTGAGTCCCCCTGCTTGTTGAATTGTTTCAATCATACTCTGTGCTTTAGGGCGAGAAGTTTGGATCAAAAAGATAGGTAAATCACCTGTGGGACAATTTTCTTGATCCTGTACATAAGTTTGAGTGCGTTCAGTAAGTTTACTAATGAGTTCTGCTGAGAAGACATCGAGACGATAGATAGCTTCTTCAAGCATTAATTCATGATTAATGGGAAAATCAAAGCCTTGCTGTTGAGTTGCTTGAGATAATTCTGCTTCTTCGAGCATTTCTAATAACTCATCGGTTACCTCTGGCATAGTTGCCACTGTCACTAAGACGGTTTCTTTGTCATCTTCACCTAGAGGAATGGTAACCCTATGACGTTTTTCGATAGCTTCGATGGTATCTTTACTTAATTTACTGGTTGAACTGCGGTAAAACTGTAATAAAGCCTTTAACCCCAGATAAATAGCCTTAGCTTCTTCTTCCTCTTGGATAGGGCGAATACCTTCGAGTGGATGAACACTACCATACATAGGCATAATTGCCGCATTGGGTAAATCAGCTAGGTCAAAATCATCGTCATCCTCGTCGAAGTCGAACTCATCAGGGGCTGGTTCGTAGCTTAAAAACCAACAATCCTGACCTAAAAAAGCATTTTCTAGATGTCCTAGGGATTCTTCTGATAAAACCGCTGAGCGAAATTGTTTCATTGATTCGAGGGAGCGGTAGAGAATTACGCCGTATTTTTTACCGAGCATACCCATAACACAAGCGTAGAGAGTAGTAATATCCCAGCGGTTAATGGATAGAGCTACGATATCGTGGTCAGCTAATAAATCCCAGGGGGATTCTTCCCAAATCTCATTAGCGATTTCCTGGAGTAGTTGTTGACTGTGGGGAGAAATTTGATTTTCTGATGGCTCTTCCACAAATTCAAAGGTCCGAAACAATTCATCAATCAGGGGTAATTCTGGTACGTAATCTACGTTGATATCTAAGTCTTGGATCGCTCCTCGCAGAAAGAATTGTATTTCCCGATTTTGGACGATGATTTTTTGTGGTCTAGAGGGTTTAGCAGGACCATGGGGATTTTCTATCCCTCGTAATAAGGTCCTGACTACTGCTTCTAATCCCATTTCTGCGGGGACAACATCCATGGCTCTGACTTGTCCTTCTACCGCATCTACCCAGATGATACATTCCCGATTATCTTGAGGGCTATTGCTTTCATCTGGATCTACCCCCGACAAGGGACGGCGATCGCCTTCCCAAACGCTGGAGTTTTGGGGAATTTTTTTTAACCGACGCATAGTTGTCTGAGGCAGAGCATTCATAGGCTTTTGGCAATTTATTTAATACGCTAACTGGCTATTTTATGTTGTTTTGAACAGGATGCTAATAGTAAACCGTATTCGATTCCCTCCACCACCGCAAGATAGGAAGCATCTAATATATTAGTTGATACTCCTACTGTTGTCCAACGTTCTTCTCCATTGCTTGATTCTACCAAGACTCGGGTTTTTGCTGCTGTTCCTTTTTCTCCATCTAATATACGCACTTTATAATCTGTGAGGTGAAAAGAAGCTATCTCAGGATAGAATTTTACTAAAGCTTTGCGTAGGGCTTCATCTAGGGCTGATACTGGTCCATTGCCTTCGGCTACTTCCAGGAGATTTTTACCGTTTACTGCTACTTTAATCGTTGCTAGAGCGTTATTGGGGTTGTTTTCTCCTGAGTCTGAAAAAATATCACAATGGACTTGGAAACCTTGTAGGTGAAACATTTCTTTTCTTTTCCCTAATGCTTGTCTAATCAACAACTCAAAGCTTGCTTCTGCTGCTTCAAACTGATAACCTTGACTTTCGAGGTTTTTTAGTTGGGTGAGTATTTTTCTGGATGCTTCATCTTCTTTTTTCAATTCGATCCCAAAACTACGAGCTTTAGCAATAACGTTACTCAATCCGGCTTGTTCTGAGATAACAATCCTACGAGTATTCCCCACTACTTCTGGTTCTATGTGTTCATAGGTTAAGGGGTTGCGCTCCACTGCTGAGACGTGTATTCCTCCTTTGTGAGCAAAAGCGGAACGTCCAACAAAGGGAGCGTGTTCATCTGGTGCTAAATTCACTATTTCGCTAATCAAACGGCTGATTTGGCTTAGTTTTGTCAATTTTTGTTTGTCTAAGCAAGAATAACCCATTTTTAGCTGTAAATTGGGTATCACAGTACACAGATTAGCATTACCACAACGTTCTCCATAACCATTAAATGTTCCTTGTACCATTCTTACTCCTGCTCTAACTGCTTCTAAAGCGTTAGCTACTGCTGTTCCTGAGTCGTCGTGAGTATGAATACCTAGATTAATTCTTTGACCTTGTCCTAATTTCTCTACTACTTCGGTGACGATTTGCTTAATTTCATAAGGTAAAGTTCCTCCATTGGTATCACAGAGAACTAACCATTCTGCTCCTGCTGCTAATGCACTATTCAGGGTTAACAGGGCGTATTCGGGGTTATGTTTATAACCGTCAAACCAATGCTCGGCGTCGTAGATAACCCTTTTTTGTTGTGAGCGTAAATACTTGATGGTATCTTTAATCATCCCGAGATTTTCGGTTAAGGTTGTTTGTAAACCTTCAGTTACCTGGAGATCCCATGATTTGCCAAAGATAGTTATCCAGTTTGTTTCTGCTTTGATTATTTCCTGGAGTAAGGGATCTGTTTCTACTGGTTTATGGGGGCGTCTGGTGGAACAAAATGCCACTATTTCTGCTTGTTTGAGGGGTATTTCTCTGACTTTCCTGAAAAATTCTTCATCTTTTGGGTTTGCTCCGGGCCATCCTCCTTCAATAAAGTTTATCCCCAAGTCGTCTAGTTTAGCTACTATACTCAATTTATCTTCTATGGATAGAGAGATACCTTCTCTTTGTGCTCCATCTCTTAATGTTGTGTCATAAAGGAATATTTGTTCAGATTGATACATTATTTAGGTAAAAATTTAAGTAAACTTTAGATTATAGCATTGATAGCTTGGGTTATCCTTAAAGATGCTCCCTGACAACCAAATCTTTCTAAACCGTTGTCCCGACATTTGGCTAGGTATTCGGTATCAGCTAGGGTTTCTAACATTCTTACTGCTGCTTGTTTAAGGGTTTCTCCTGTAGCAGGTTCAGTCCCAATGGTTTGTACTGAAATTCCCAGTAATCTTGTTTGGGCTTCGGCGAATTGATAGGTAAATTGTGGTCCAGGTCCTGGGATCTGGATCACTGCTTTACCTATTGCTACGGCTTGATCTACTGCTAAACCGGCCATTCCGATTACTAGATCGCAATTACATATTATATCATTAAAAGCGTCTGCATAACAAATAACTTGGGCTTGACCATTGGTTAATTTACCGTTTTCATGTTGCCAACCTTGACTAGAGGCGATCGCTTCTAGTTCATTCATTACCCCAGGTACTAAAGCGGCGCGAAAGTTGATTTTTTCTCCTCCTGGTAGCTTCACTGTTTCTAAGACTAGGTCTAATTGTAAGCGAAAGTTGCGGATAGCTTCAGCTGGTCGAGATCCTGGTAATAAGGCTACTAAGGGTTGTCCTGCTACTAGTTGTAAGTCTTTCCCTGTGGGGATTAATCTATCTAAGGAGGGAATCCCTCCAAATTGTGTTTTAGTTAAGCCCTGTTGTTGTAAGTCTTTGGCTGTATAAAGATCTCTGGTAAATACGGCTTGACATCGTGATGATTGTAAAACCTGCCACAGAATTAAGCCTAGGTTTAATTTCCCTTCGTAAAGACTCGATAAACAAGAAATAAAGGAAATAAAGGGTAACCCTGTTAAATAAGCAAAGGATTGACTAACTACGTCTCCTGTAGCCATGATTAAGTCACAACTAGGCGCATAATCTAAGACTGCGCGCAATTGTCGCCAAGTTAACCCCACTAAACCTGCTTGTAAGTCTTTAAATAAGTGTAGGGGATTCATATAAAAAAAACCCCCCGAGGGCATTACTTGAGTAGGTCCGATAATGGGAATATCTAGGGACCTATAGGCCCTACCTTCTCCTACCAAGGGCATCGCTGCTATTTCTAGGTCTGGTCTTTGTTCTTGTAAGGTTCTAATTACATAGGAGGAGTGGTTATCTTCTCCGTGACCATTGCTGATAAATAAGATTCGTTTAGACACTCTCTGGTTGGTTTTAAATTTATCGTTACCAATATTAACATAGTCTTTATTTTTTGATTTTAACTACAAATATTAATAAAATCTAAAGATATGGGGATCAAGGTTGACTAGGTAATTATTGATTGTTAAACTATACTTATCAGTTGAAAAACTCTTTTAGAGCCAATTTTAAAATAAAAAAATGACTAAGACACAAGTAATAATTGAGGTTTGTTGTCCTAATTGTGGTGCACAAGCTCAAAAAACTATTTTAGATAACAAGATAGTACAGACTAGCTGTCCTAAATGTGATTATCTGCTGATCAGTTGTCTCCACACTGGTAAAGTAGTGGAAGCTTATGCACCAGGATTAATATTTACGCCTCATTCCTAGCTTGAGAAGCTCTTAATTGTCCACAGGCTGCATTAGCTGCTAAACCTCTCGAATAGCGTACACTAAAAGCGACCTGTTTCTCTGTTAAAATGTCAACAAAGTCTTGGACTCTTTGTTTGTCGGGACGTTGGTAGTCTGCTTCGCTGATAGGATTATAGGGAATCAGGTTAACGTGACTTTGAAACCCTCGCATTAGCTTAGCTAATTCTTGGGCCTGTGCGGGAAAATCGTTGACGGATGCTAACAGGATATACTCAAAGGTTACCCGACGTCCTGTGATATTTACATATTCCCTAGATTCGGTTAATAGTTGTCCTAGGGGATTGTGTACCGCGGTTGGGATGAGTTGTTCTCGTAACTCCTGGTTAGGTGCGTGTAAACTCAAAGCAAAGGTAAGCTGTAAACGTTGTTCGGCGAGTTCCCTAATTTTACCCACAATACCTACAGTAGAAAGAGTCAGCGATCGCCCTCCTATCCCAATATCTTGATTAATCGAGCGCAAAGCCACTAAAACCTCTTTGAGGTTGAGTAATGGCTCTCCCATACCCATAAAGACTACGTGAGATACCCGACGCTTAAAGTCGTTTTGCACAGTAAGCACTTGGTCAATAATTTCGTAAGCTTTGAGATTACGCTTAAATCCACCTTTGCCAGTAGCGCAAAAATCACATTGCATTGCACAACCCACTTGCGTAGAAACACAAACCGTTAAGCGTTTAGAAGTAGGAATACCAACGGTTTCCACGATTAAACCATCTTCGAGACCTAAAAGATATTTACGGGTTTTATCAGGAGCTATGTTACAATGTTGAATAGTGGAGCGACCGATCGCAGTATCGACGATTTCTTCTCGCCATTGTTTAGGGAAAACCGAGATTTCCGAGAGCGATCGCGCTCCTTTATGATATAACCAGTCGTAGAGTTGTTTACCTCGATAACTTGGTTGTCCTTGTGTTTCTACCCAAGTAGTCAATTCAGGGAGAGATTTACCTAATAATTTGGTACTAGTTTTAGTCATGTTGTCGTTATTTATTGATTAATCAGGGGGATGTTCCTGCAAGATTTGGCTAAGTAATTGCGCAAACCCATCATCTCCGAGACGTTCCATTGCTTCGATGAGCAATTTTGGGTCAGATTTAACGGGTCTATTGGGTAACAATAGAGCAAGATGAGTCACAAACTGTTGTAAATCGGCACGAATTTCTTTACGTTTAACTTCTAACAATTTTACTGTACGACGGATAGAACGTTCTCTACGTAGTTCAACTGCTAAAGCATCGGGAGTAGAGTAATCAGACATAGTGCAGTTTCCTTCAGACTAGGAATAATTGTATTTAAACCGATTTACTAACCAATCTGAGGGGATTATTACAATATAGCAAAATATATCAAGATTTTAATAAATAAATATAAAAAAAGTTACCTAATTTTAGGGAATAAAGTAACAGCATACTCAGTTTTACCAGACCAATTGTGATATTATAGAGTATAATCCCGTGCTTTTTTTGCCACCTGAGAAAATCTTTATGACCGAAACAGTCAAAGAATTAATTATAGCTAATCCAATTGTTTCTTTTACCATTCTCCTACTTACCAGTTTAATTGTACCCCCACTGTTTGAAAAAATAAAACTACCTGGTTTAGTGGGGTTATTACTAGCTGGTGTTTTATTAGGACCTAATGGTTTAGGGTTACTCAATCCTAAGACAGAAACAATTAAATTACTCTCAGATATAGGTAAAATTTACCTAATGTTTATCGCAGGGCTAGAAATAGATTTAGTAGCCTTTCGACGCACGCGGAATCATTCTATAACCTTCGGGTTAAGCACATTTACTGTACCTATTATCACGGGAATTTCTATCGGGTTATTTTTTGGTTTTGGACTAAATGCAGCTATTTTAATAGGATCTCTGTTGGCTTCTCATACTCTCTTAGCTTACCCTATTGCCCAACGTTTAGGAATAGTACGCAACGAAGCGGTTACAGTCACCATTGGGGCGACTATTTTTACGGATATTGGCGCTTTATTAGTATTAGCGGTGTGTATCTCTATCCATCGAGGGGAGTTTTCTTGGTGGGGTTTAGTATTGCAAATCGCGGCATTAGGGGTTTACTCGGTAGTAGTTTTATTTGGTTTAGATAGTCTAGGTAAAGAGTATTTTCGGCGCACGGGAAATGAAGAAGGAAACCAATTTCTCTTTACCTTATTAGCTTTGTTTCTGGCTTCGGTTGGAGCACAAATGATTGAGATCGAGAATATAGTGGGAGCATTTTTAGCTGGTTTAGCTGTCAATGATGTCTTAGGCAAAAGCGTAGTTAAAGAAAAAGTAGAATTTGTCGGGGGAGTATTATTTATCCCCTTTTTCTTCATTGGTATGGGGTTATTGATTAATTTACCTCTATTTATCCAAACTCTCCTAGAAGATTTTGGCTTAGTTTTAGCCATAGTAGTGGGTTTATGTGGGAGTAAATTTATCGCTGCATTTATAGTCAAAATCATCTATCATTATCGTTGGGATGAAACCTTAACTATGTGGTCACTGTCTCTACCACAAGTAGCCGCTACCCTCGCTGCTGCTTTTGTGGGTTTAGAAGCAGGATTATTAACAGAAGCGGTATTTAATAGCGTTATCGTCTTAATGTTGGTTACCTCTACTTTAGGTCCTGTACTAACTCAACGTTTTGGCAGTAAATTAGCAGTAGTCAAAAAAATTAATCCACCAGTAGAACCAGAGTTAGAGTTTAACTTCGATTCAGCCCCTTTAGAAAATAGTTTAAAGGTGATTGTTCCTGTTTATAATCCAGGTACAGAATCTTATTTAATCGAAATGGCGGGATTATTAGTTAATAGTCAAGGTGGTGGTAGAGTGTTCCCCTTGGCGATCGCTTCTTCTTCCTCGACACTTTTAACTGAGCGAAAATTTGCCGATAACCTATCTAGGACTCGTAAAGTCTTAGACAAAGCCACAGAAACCAGTCAAAAACTAGGTATCAACCATAAACTGATTTTACGCATTGATAATGATATCGCTTTAGGTATTTGTTACGCTGCTAGAGAAAGAGACGTTGACTTGATTCTCATGGGTTATCAAAAACTAAACACCATTAGATCTCGTTTACTAGGGAACATCATTGAGCAAGTTTTTCGTTCTAGTCATTGTAAGGTAGTAGTGATGCGGTTATTAAGCCAACCCGTTACCCTGAAACGTATTCTCGTTCCTATCTCAGATATGTCACCCGAGGGGTTAGATTTAATCAAATTTGCACGATTAATAGCTATGAGTACCCAAGGAGTAGTTACCTGTTTATATCATTGTCCTAGTGCTATTTCTGTGGCTAAACAAGAGGAATTAAAAACAGAGTTTGTCAATTATTTACTTAAGGATAATCTTCACGAAATTAATATAGAGGTTATCTCTAATTCTGATCACGTTGGGGTGATTGTCAATATGTCTCAATCTTTTGATTTAATCGTCTTAAGTGCCTCAGATTTTCAACCTACCCCAGGAATTATTGTTAGTGATTGGGGATCTCCTTTACTAAATCAGATTGATTGTTCCTTAGCTTTATTTAAAAAATAGTTATATTTACATCACAATAAAAGATTTGCCATTGATATTGTCCACCCTTTAATTCTTCCCAAAGTTGTCCTAAATGTTTACCTTGCCACTTAAAAGCAGGATCTTCTAAATTAGGATTTAACCAAGGTAAGCTTAAGGGGCGATCAATAACAATAGCCATGAATTCTTCTATTCCTTCTGTGTTAAATTGCAGATCTTCACACAAGGCATCTTCTTGAGGAATAAAAAGATTTTTGTCTCTCAACTGATAATGAGGTGCAAAAGCTTGAGAAGGTGTAATTAAATATTTAGTTATCTCACCTTGTAGGGTTTTGCCAAGATTAAAAAGGATTAAATAACTCTGTGAACAGTCTATCTCAATCTTAAGATTTAAAGGAGTATGAGCCGGGATTCTTTTCTTAGATATCCCAGGAGGAATCTTGATTCCTTTAGAAGCATATTCAGAAGAGAGAGGGCTAAATTCAAGCCAATTTCTACTAGTTTGGGCTGTTTGTTTCCAATTCTCCCAAATATAGTCTTGCAACCAAAGGGAATATTTATCACCCCATAACCACTGATAAACAATTTCCCAGGGACTTTTTGTTTGGGCTGATCTTCTCCCAGGTTCACCTTGTTGTTTTCCACAACCAATCTGATCTTCAGTAATACCATTTGCTTCTAACTCTTCTCGAAAAACATTGTTGATTTTTTTGATGATTTCTTTAATAGTTTGTGGTAATCCTCCTTCATAGTTTATTGCTTGTCTATCCCTTTGGGATAATCCCTTGGCAATCTCAGTAGTAGTGCATTGATAATTGTTAGGATAAAAGCGTTCTTTAAAGAGTTCATATTGTTTTTCAGAACGACCATGAGTAGGAAAAATTTGTTCAGCAATCTTGTCTAAATATTCTTTCTCTAGAGAAATCATGGTTATTTTTTAATAGCTGCTTAATCAAATAGTAGCAAATTTTTGAAAATCTAGTTGTACAGTTAATTTTTTCTGCTTTATACTTAAATTAAGTGTAATCTTAACAATGTATTATTCTATACCAAACAGACTTAAGCATAGGTGTTTATGGTAAACTTAACCAGTCATAATGTCGAGGAAATTACTCACGCTAAATTTTGGCTAGTTTTAGTAGGTATTAATTCTTATCAAGATAGTCAAATCCCTAATTTGAGATATTGTGCTAAGGATTGCAAAGCATTAGCAGAAACCTTGAAAATAGCAACAGCAGGATTTTGGCAAACAGAAATAATTGCTCTTTATGACGAAGGTGAAAAGTCTCCCAATCAATCAAATATTCTAGAAAGTATTCAAATATTCCGCAAAGCTAAACCAGAAGATCTAGTTTTATTTTATTTTTCTGGACACGGTTATCTGGATAATAATCGACCAATTTTATGTGTAGCAGATACAAATTTTGCTAATTTAGCAGCAACGGGATTAAAATTAGATACTCTTTTGGGTGAACTGAGACAATGTCAAGCAAAACGTCAACTAGTTTGGCTAGACGCTTGTCAAGAACAATATCAAGATAAATATCACCCAAATCCCACAAGCCAACTATTAGTTATTTTGAACGAGCAAGCAGAACAAAGTCAAGATTTTTCAGCAATGCTTTCTTGTGATAAAAATGAACGTTCTTGGGAAATTCCTGAACTAAAACATGGTTTATTCACCTATTGTTTGATTGAAGGTTTAAAAGGTAAAGCAGCTAACCCTGAAGGTCAAATAAGTGCTGATAGTTTATTCTATTATGTCAAAGACAGTAGTTATAAATATATTGAATGTAAAAAAAATATAGCTAGAGTTAATGATGTATCTAAGGGTATAGGAGGAACTCTAAAAAAAGCATCTAATCAATTAAAAGTTAATCGTTTTTCTGTTAATATCTCTCAAACTCCCCAAACCATCATTAGAGGAGGAGGAGGTAGAGACTTATTGATTGGCTTAGCTAAACAGTATAATCAGAGAAAAGCTTTAATAATTGATCAATTATCTTCCTCAGCAACTCAGATAAAGTTATGCAAAATACTGAAAACTAAAGGTAACTTTGAGGTAGAATATTGTTATTTGCAATCTCAACTTGAACAAAAAATAGCTAGCTATTTAGAAACTAATCAACAGACATTTATCCTCTATTTAGCAGGAACAATAACCTTAAATCAAGTGGGAGAATCTGAATTAAAATGTGGGCAAAACAAGCTAATTAATCTGAATTGGCTAGGAGAAAGATTAAGAACTTCTCCAGTTGAAGAAATTATAGTGATTGCTGATCTTGTTAACGAAAATGGACAAATTGAAGATTTAACTAATATCTTCAAACCTGACCAGAATAAATCTTTATGTTTAATAACTTCAACTACTAGTGAATCTAATCAGCGCAAATTTCTTGATCAGTTAATTAATATTTTAACTATAGCTGGAACATCAAACAAAGAATTTTGGCTAATAGAATTAATTACTCAATTACAACAATGGAGTCAATCACAATCTGATCTTAACTTAAGATTATGGTTACCTGGTTCTCTTGAAGTAAGAGAAATTTTAACAGTAGAAGTACAACGTTCTGATAATAACGTATTTACTCTTAATCTTTGTCCTTATAAAAGTTTACAGGCTTTTAACCAAGATGACGCTTACTTTTTCCATGGTCGAGAAGAATTAATCAGAGAGATTATTAACAAATTTCAATCTACTGATTTCTTAGGTATAGTAGGAGCTTCAGGTAGTGGTAAATCTTCTGTAGTCAAAGCAGGAGTAATACCACAATTATTAACTCAAGGGTTATTTTCTCTCACATTAAACAAGTATCAATCCTGTCAGTGTTGGGTAATTATTCCTGGTGATAATCCCTTAGGCACCTTAGTTAAAACATTAGGAATAAATAATTCTAATTTAGACAGTGATTCTTTTAGCTACTGGTTAAAGCAACAATCACAAGAAATATCAATATTAGTCATTGATCAATTTGAAGAATTATTTACTTTAACAGCAGAAAAAGACAAAAAAAGTTTTCTAAACATTATCTTAGAAACAATCAAAAAAACACGAGAGTCTTTCCGAGTAATTATAACATTAAGAAGTGATTTTTTAGATCAATGTTTAAGAATGAGTGAATTAGCTCCTCTGATTAGTAAATCTCAAGTTTTAGTACCTTCTTGTCGTCTAGAAGATGAACAATATCGACAAATGATTGTCCAACCAGCCCAAAAAGTTGGATTAGAAGTAGAAGAAGGGTTAATAGCTTTACTATTAAAAGAATTAACAGAAGGGAGTTTACCATTATTACAATACGCTTTAGAGGAATTATGGCAAAAGCGTAGTCAAGGAAAATTAACTCTTCAAGATTATCAAAAGCATATTGGTAAATTAGGCAAATTTTTGAGTAATAAAGCTCAAGAAACTTATGATAAATTAAATAAATATGAAAAAGAATGCGCTCAGTTTATTTTTCTTTCCTTAGTATTTTTGGCTAAAAACAAGGAAGAGTTGAATAAGGAAACTCGCAATCGTATTCCCCTATATACCTTGCAAATTGATAAGTATAAAAATGTTTTAGATTCTACCTTAAAAGCGTTAATTAAGGCTAGATTAGTGGTCGTTAATAGAGAAGAAAATAATCCAGCTACTCAAGAGCAAGAAAAAACAACGGTAGAAATAGCCCATGAAATCATCTTACAAGATTGGGAAACACTGAAAGAATGGTTAGATACCGATCGCCAAAAGTATCGCTTTATTAAAGAAATTGAACACAAAGCAGATGAATGGAAAGTCAATGGAAAACAAGATGATTTTTTATTATCTAAAGGAGCTTTAGCAAAATATGAAGAATTTTATCTTAACCATGCTAATTATCTTGGTCCGAATAGTCAGGAGTTGATTAATGCTAGTATTCGAGCTAGAAAACGTCGGAAACTTTTGCTTAGAGGAAGTGTAACAGGATTTATTGTCTTGATCTCAATGGCTTTAATAGCAACCTTATGGCAACTACGCCAAGCAACTAATAATGAAATTAAAGCTCAAATCGCTTTATCTAATGCTCAATTTGCTTTTAATCAGCGTCTTAGCGCGGTTGTAGAAGGAGTAAAAGCCTTGAAAGAGCTTCAGCGACTGCAAAAGTGGAATTTTGCCACTAAGGATACTCAAACCAGGGTAATAGAAGCTTTTCCACAATTAATTTATGGAGTCAGAGAATCTAATCGTATAGAGGGTCATAATGATAAACTCGAAGATGTTCGTTTCAATTCTGATGGAACACTAATGGCTACAGCTAGTGCTGATCATACTGTGAAAATTTGGACAACCGAGGGTAAACTAGTAGGAAATCTTGAAGGACATCGTAATTGGGTAAATAGCATTAGTTTTTCTCCTGACGGAACACAAATTGTTACGGTTAGCTCCGATCAAACTATCAAAATTTGGCAACTTGATTGTGTAGAATTAGAAGGCGATCGCTGTATTCGATTTAATGAGCATATATCACCGAAAACTTTGACAAATCATACAGGTTGGGTCATGGATATTAATTTTAGTCCTGATGGTCAAACCTTTGCTACAGTGAGTTTAGATGGTACAGTCAAATTGTGGAGTTTTGATGGTCTTCTACTTCAAGATATACCCATAGAAACAGAGGTTTGGGGAGTTAGTTTTAATCCTGATGGTCAGATTATAGCTATTGCATTGGGAAATGGGAATACTCACTTACTCACTCTTGATGGTACTATTATCAAAACCCTTACAGAGCACTCAGAAAGAGTAAGAGATGTTAGTTTCAGTCGGGATGGTGAACTATTAGTTTCTGTCAGTGATGACGATACCGCTATAATTTGGACAGCTGATGGTACTTTGTTACAACGTTTAGAACATCAAGCTAATGTTAATCGTGTTAGTTTTAGTCATGATAGTCAGAAGATAGCTACAGTCAGTGACGGTGACAATGAAAACGTTAAACTTTGGACTAGAGACGGTATTTTACTAAACACTTTTAATGGACATACTGCTAAGGTTAAAGGTGTTAATTTTAGTCCTGATGGTCAAACCTTAGCTACAGCTAGTTGGGATTCTACTCTGAGATTGTGGAGTTTGGTTAGTCTGATGCCTAAAACTCTAGAAAAGCATCATGATGATAATAGGGTAATGACAGTGAATTTTAGTCCTGATGGGGAATTGTTAGTATCAGCGAGTTGGAATGAAAACCCTAACCAAGATCAACAACCAAAAACCATTATTCTTTGGACATCTGATGGAACTTTTGTCAAAACTCTAGAATATAATCAAGGGGCAAATGTAGCTAGTTTTAGTCCAGATGGTACAATGATTGCTACAGGGAGTGCGGGGAGAGACACCACTGTTAAACTATGGGATAGACAAGGAAATCTCATCGCAACCCTTGATCGACATCAGGATTATATCAGAGATCTCAGTTGGAGTAGAGATAGTCAAATGTTGGTTACTGCTAGTGGTGATAGTACTGCTATTTTATGGACTAGAGAAGGTGAATTTATTACTCAATTGATTGGTCATGAAGACGCGGTTTATGGAGTAAGTTTTAGTCCAGATGGTGAGATCATCGCAACGGGAAGTAAAGATAATGATATCAAACTTTGGACTAAAGAGGGTCAGGAAATTAAAACTTTAGAGAGACAACATAGTAATTGGATTTGGAAGGTTATTTTCTCTCCTGATGGTCAATTAATTGCTTCAGCTAGTGAAGATTCAACCGTTAAACTTTGGCAAAGAGACGGAACATTTATTAAAACTTTGAGAGAACATACCGATAGAGTTTCAGACATTGCTTTCTCTCCTACTAGTGATTTAATAGCTACAGGAAGCGCTGATACAACTATTAAACTTTGGACAACCGATGGTCAGTTATTAACAACTTTGGAAGGACATAATAATCGAGTCATGTCTGTGAGTTTTTCTCCTGATGGTAAAGTGCTTGTTTCATCTAGCGTTGATGGAGAAATAAAACTCTGGAATCTAAACAATTTTCTATTCACCTCTGATTTAGATATTTTGTTAATCAATGGCTGCAACTGGATAGGAGACTACTTAACCTATAATCCCAATCTTAGTGAAGAAGATAGAAAAATTTGCGATGGTATAGATAGTTAAAAGGATTTTGATTTAATTTGATTTAGACCCTATTTTTTTTCCTTAACAAGCCTATTATCTTATATTTATTCACACAAAAAGCGAAAACTAAATCAAATGAGTCTCAAAAACACGATATTGGGTATTACCTGTGCTTTGGCTTGTTTAAATCCTAGCATAGCGATCGCTGATAATAGTGCTCAAATTCAACAATTAAGACAGCGTTTAGAAGATTACGAATTAGAAATACAAAACCTACAAATAGAAATGGGTGCATATATGCTAACCAATCCTAAAGCTTCTGCCGCTGTAATTGCTTCTGGAGGAGGACTCGCAGGTATTTTAGAACAAAATATTGATGACAATACTAGAGTAATATTACTAGGTTTAGGACTGATTGGTGTTAACTACTGTCTCAATCCTGACAACTTTCAGCATTGTAATGTTGTCGCTACAAATTTAACTTCCTATGGAATGCGTTTGAGTAATTATAGTCAACAAATAGACAGGATAGAAAGAGAAATATTTTTATTAGAATAACGCTACTTATTGAGAGGATTTAAATTTATGATGATATCATTGCCTCGAAGTATTTTACTAAAATTGTGGGTTTTGTGGATTATTGCTAAGTGCACTCTGAAAATTTCTTATGAGTTCAATTCTCCTTCTGCTCCTGTAGTGCAACAAAATATAAATAATTTTGGTTATGAGTTAATCTTACCTTGGTTTACAGGAGCTATGTGGTCTTCTTTTAAGCCCATTCAATATTTAGTAATTTTTTTACAGATATGTCTTGTTTTATTGGTCTGTTTTCGAGTCAACGGCAGTATTATTAAAAAGTTGGTTTGGTTTTTATTTATATTAGCAATGTATGTTATTTGGCTTGAACCTTGGCTACAGATGTTAGTCGATCCTTGGTCAGCTAAGTGGTTCGCAGATTTGGGGGCACTAGTTATCATGACCTTGTTTGTAGGTATCGTAGATATTGGTTTTACCGCACTGTGGCTATGTCTAACTTGGCTAATCTGTCGTCAACTGGATCGTGATTTCTGAGCTGAATAATCAGTTTTATTTATTTTGATTTTGCAACTATTCCTTTTGATTTGAATAATAGAGATAATCGGGTTATCAACTTAATTAGCTTAGCTAAAAACCTTCATTAGGAGTAATTATCATGTTTAAACTAACCACCTTTTTATCTATCGGTACAGTCTTACTTACTTCTCAACCCATCCTAGCTTCTGACAATATTATCTCATTTAATCCTCGCATTAATTCTTGTGAATTAGCTACTCCAATTGGCAAGTCTAATAATTGTCAAGTCACCTTTACCTATAATCCTGTTAACAATTCTTTTGCTTTTCACTACATTGCAGATAATGTATATCATATGTTTTTTATCCCACAAATGAGTTCTAATGATGTAGATGCTTCTGCTCATGATAGTTGGTTTGTCAGACGCAAAAGATATTACAGTGAAAGTTATCTAATTGTTGATCACAATAATGGTAATGTAGAATCAGTTAATGGCGTTGGGGCTTGCGAAATAACCGCAGAAAGTATTTTATGTGCTTGGCAAGATAATAGTGGTAGAACTTATTATGGCATTGCTTTTAACTAAACCCTAATAAAATCTAACAAATGATGAGACAATTTTAATTTACTACAAGATTTAATCTGTTGTTGTCTTCCCTGACGATCTAAAAAAACTCCTTGATTAGTATCAGTGCCAAAACCCGCATTAAGAGTATCTACGGGATTAGCGACGATGACATCTAATCCCTTGCGTTGTAACTTAGCTAAAGCAGGTGGGATAATCTCTCCCGTTTGAGCAGCAAAACCGATTAAAAGCTGATGAGGTTGTTTAACTTGGGCTAATTCTGAGAGGATATCAGGTATAGGTTGTAAAGCTAAATGCTCAGGTAAAGACTCTTTAGGAAGTTTCACAGGAGAATAACTCACTGGTTGGACATCTCCTACAGCAGCTGACATAATTAACCAATCCTGTTGGGGAAAAAGTTCTAGCAAGCGATCGCGCATTTCGGCTGCACTGACTACAGCGAATCTAGATATATCGGGAAGTAAACTTAATAACTCGTTAGTAATAGGACCATGGACTAAAGTAACCTTAGCACCGCGAGAATGGGCAGCTTGAGCTAAAGCTATACCCATTTTACCAGTAGAAGGGTTACCTAAAAAGCGTACAGGGTCAAGATGTTCCCTTGTCCCTCCTGCACTGATTAAGATAGACTTACCCTGTAAATCCCGTTTACCTTGAGTGTAGAGAAGAGATTGAAGAGAGTTAATAATCTGTATAGGTTCAGCCATACGACCAGTTCCCCGGCGATCGCAAGCTAATAAACCCGCATTTGGTCCTACACTATGATAACGGGAGAGAGTTTGCAGTTGTTGCCAATTATTTTGCACCGTTACTTGTGACCACATTTCCGTATTCATCGCCGGTGCGACTAAAATGGGACAGGTAGAAGCTAAAACCGTATTAGTTAATAAATTATCAGCCAAACCATGGGTTAATTTAGCTAGAGTATTCGCTGTTAGAGGTGCAATCAAAAAGATATCAGCCCATTCCCCTAGGCTAATATGGAGAGGACGAGGTTGATGAGGTTGCCAAAAATCAGCATCAGTATAAGCTTGATGACGACTGAGGGTAGCTATCGTCACTGGTGTAATAAATTGTTGTGCAGATTGAGTCAGAATTACCCTAACTTCTGCACCTTGTTGAAAGAGGGTAGAAATTACCTCACAGACTTTATAAGCAGCGATTCCACCCCCAATACCGATTAAAACCCTCTTGTTGCTTAACATTAATTAAGCTTCGTCATAAGCTTCGATATCGAGAAGATGTAAATAGGGTTCAACTAAATCCTCTCGGTGAAAAGCGATCGCTCTCAATAAATGCCAATCTTCTAAAGCGGCAAAGGGATTACCATAGTCATCTTTTTCTAGACGTTTAGCCAAATCAGCTACGTCAGCTGGGGTTAAAAGGGCGATCGCTTCTGGAGTTAAATTAACTGTAATCATTGCTTTGGGTGATAAATTTTTGCATCTTGATGAGAACCTCGGTTACCACCTCGTGTCCCATATTTAACTCATGATAATCTATATTTACACCCAGTTGAGTTAAGAGATCTCTGGCGCGTTGTGCCATAGTGATAGGTACAACCAAATCTTGTTTACCGTGTATAATTAGCACTGGTGGGGAATCATGTTTAACAATCGGTTCACTATGTAGATAACCACTCAAGACGCATAAACCTTTTAGAGGTAAATTTAAACCCACATCAAGAGTCATTGCACCTCCTTGAGAAAAACCAGTTAAGATAGTCTTTTCTAAAGGTACACCAGTAATGTTTTCTTGAGAGGTTAACCAATTTTGCAGAAGTTGGCGACTTTGATCCAAACCTAGATAATCATCCCTTTCTAGAGCATACCATGCTCTCCCCCCAGGAGCTTGATAATGAGGATAGGGAGCTTCTAGACAGATAATCTGATAATCAGGTAAATCTAGTAAAGGAGTGACACCAGCTATATCTTCGGGATTACTACCCCAACCGTGTAAGAGAATTAGTAAACCTTGAGGGGGGTTACCATTAGTAGGAGCAAAACTGAGATAATTTAAACTCATGATTGGACTTTGGATAGTACTAGAAATTCAATTTTATCGGATAATTACGGTTTTTATTTCTCTGGGTGCAAAATGTGAGATCGCCAACCCTCGAAGCTTTAATGTTATCTGAAGTTCAACGGGAAAATGTACTATAATTATCTTGACTGAAAAAAATAAGGTTCTTAAATAAATTTAAAGAGGGATATTTACCCAACAAATGATTACTACTGATTATATTACTCAGTCTTTAGATACAGATATTGATGCGGAGTTCAGACAATTTCAACTTTGGCGAGAAATGTCGTCAACTCAAAAGTTTAATTTATTGAAAAGGCTATATCAAAAAGCATCTAACCTAATTTTACTAGGAATTAATCATCAATATTCTCATCTATCTAAAACTGAGTTCAGGTCATTATATATCAAAAAAAGATGGGGTAATTTTGCTGATAAAATAGCTCAGGTGATTAATTTTCAAGGTGATTTAATGTTAGAAGATCCTTTATGGTTAATTCAACAGTTATCGGTTATTTTTGAACGTTTAAACATTCCTTATTATGTCAGTGGTTCGGTGGCGAGTTCTTTACAAGGTGAGGTAAGATTTACACAGTCTTTAGATTTAGCGATTGATATTCAACCCGAACAAGGTGTATTATTAATTGAGGCTTTAAGTCCTGATTTTTATATTAGTGAGGTAGCGGTTAATGAAGCGATACAGGGAATAACGACCTCATTTAAGATGATTCATTTACAAACGATAGAAAAAGCGGCTATTTTTATCAGTGGGAAGGATGAGTTTTCAGTTAGCAAAATGAACCGTCGTCAGTTATATCAGGTTGAAAAAAGTCAATCATCTTTTTATGTTTGTAGTCCCGAAGATACGATTTTACAAAAGTTGCTTTGGTTGAAAATGGGTCAAGATCAATCTGAAAAACAATGGCGAGATGTTTTAGGAGTGCTAAAATTACAAAGGGAGAGTTTAGATTTTGCTTACCTAGGGTTATGGGGGGAAAGATTAGGGGTTAAGGAACGTTTACAGCAGGGTATAATTCAATCGGGTTTATCTAGTCATTTATTACCTTAATCAATTTTTATGGATATCATCGAGATTCTACAACAAGATTATCAGAAATTTCCCCAAGAGCAAAATTATACAATTTACGCAGCCAACGTTTATTTTAAAGATCCTCTCAATGAATTTAGAGGTTTAGCACGTTATCAAAGCATGATCCAGTTTATTGATAAATGGTTTCGTAATGTCAAACTAGATGTACATGAGATTAAACGTCAAGAGCAACAGATAGATACAGAATGGACATTATCCTGGAATAGTCCTTTACCTTGGCAACCACGTATTAACATATCAGGAAGAAGTGAATTATTGTTAAATAACGATAACCAAATTATCTCCCATATCGACTACTGGTATTGTTCTCCCTGGGATGTCCTGCGTCAACACTTTTTCAGCTGAATTAAAGCGAATATGTTAAAATGTCGATTACTTAAAATAGATAAAATTATTAAAATATGCTACTATCCCTAGCAGCGCCTTTCATTAAAAGACCAGTATTAACTACGGTTTGTACAATTCTAATCTTGTTAATCGGGGCAATCTGTGTAGCTGTATTACCCTTAGATAAGCTACCACAAATCGCCCCCAATCAGGTTAGGGTAAGTGCCAACTACGTCGGTGCAGACGCTAAAACCACCGTAGATAACGTTACCACAGTATTAGAAAGAGAAATCAACGGTACAGAAAACGTCAGATGGATTAGTTCCTATACAGATAATAACGGTAACGCCACGATTAATGTTAGTTTCCCCACCGAAGTAGATCGCAACATTGCTCAAGTATTAGTACAAAACCGAGTTAGTCAAGCACAGTCTAGTTTACCAGCAGTAGTAAACTCAACAGGGGTAACTACAGAAGCTCAATCACCAACGGTTACCCTTGCTTATTCTTTTTATTCAGAAAAAAACCCACAGGGAGAATACTTTTATGACCCTGTGTTTATGTATAACTACGTAGATAGATATATTTGGAACGAAATTAGAAGGATCGAAGGGGTAGGAAGTTTAGTCGCTTTTGGTGCTGCTGATTATTCTATGCGCTTTTGGTTAGATCCTAATAAATTAGCAGGTAGAGGTTTAACCGCACAGGATGTAGTCAGAACTATCCAAGAACAAAACATCGAAGTAGGTACAGGTGCAGTAGGCAGACAACCCACAGGATCTGATCAACAGTTTGAAATACCCTTAAGAGTAGTAGGGCGTTTTCGTGACGTAACCGAAGCCGAAAACCTGATCGTGCAAACAGGTGCAGATGGAACACTGATTAGAGTCAGAGATATCGGCAGAGTAGAATTAGGGGTAGAAAACTACGCCACCAAAGTAGTCTTTGACGGGGATACACCAGCGGTGGGTTTTGTCGTCTTCCAGTTACCTGGATCTAACGCTTTAGAAACAGCTAACGCGGTGAAAGCTAGATTAGCAGAATTAGAACAGACATTCCCACCAGGGTTAAAGGTTACCAACGTACTAGATAGTACCCTGTTTATTGAGGTAGCGATCAATGATCTAATCATCACCCTGATGCAGGCGATCGCTTTGGTAGTATTAGTAATATTTGTTTTTTTGCAAGATTGGCGCACCACGATTATCCCTGCGGTGGCTATTCCCGTGGCTTTAATCGGTTCAATGATTGGACTACAAGCCTTTGGGTTCTCCCTGAATCAATTAACCCTCTTTGCTTGTGTACTAGCTACAGGATTAGTAGTAGATGACGGGATTGTAATTGTAGAAGCAGTAGCCAACAAATTAAGTCAGGGAATGCGACCCCTACAAGCAGCTTTAGACGCGATGCAGGAGTTATCAGGAGCGGTAATATCTACTAGTCTAGTACTCCTAGCGGTGTTTATTCCCGTATCCTTTTTCCCAGGGACAACGGGGGTAGTATATAGACAGTTTGCCTTAACTATATCATTTGGGCTGATTTTTTCCACTTTTAACGCTCTAAGTTTCTCACCAACGATGTCAGCGCTGATCATGAATCCCCCTACTCCAACTAAAGGTCCATTGGGCTGGTTTTTTAACCTATTTAACCGAGGTTTTGACCTAGTCAAGGGGGGATACCGTCGCTTAATCGAAGCTTTAACGAAAATTCAACTCATCGTTATGATAGTATTTATCGCGGGGTTAGTTCTCACAGGATGGACATATAGTGTTATACCTCAAGGATTTATACCAGAAGAAGACCAAGGTTATTTCTTCGTGGTTGTAGAAGCACCAGAGGGAGTATCTCTCAACTACACCAACGACGTCAATATAGAGGTTATGAAACAGGTCTTGGCAGTTCCGGAAATAGAACACGCCATGGGAGTAGCGGGGTATTCTTTTGAAGGGATTAATAGCAACAAAGCCATATTCTTCACTAAACTCAAACCATGGGAAGAAAGAGTAGGAGCAAAACAATCCGTATTTGGCGTTATAGGAGATTTAAACAGACGTTTAGCCCAAAATATCACAGGAGCGCGAGTTTTTGCAGCTAACGCACCAGCTGTAGATGGTTTAAGTAACTTCAGCGGCTCAGAAGTAATGATTCAAGACAGAGAAGCGCGCGGGATGGATGCTTTAATAGATAACGCTCAAAGAGTAATCGCCGCAGCTAACCAACGACCAGAAATCGGGATGGCTTTTACTACCTTTACCTTTAATACTCCCACTCTCGAAGCGACAATCAATCGGGAAAAAGCTAGAGCACAAAACGTCTTGATCAGTGATATCTTGACTACCTTACAAATCTACATGGGTGCGAGTTTCGTCAACCAATTCGTCTTAGATGGAAGACTATACCGAGTTTTTGTGCAAGCAGATGGAGAATTTCGCAGTAACCCCGCAGATATCAGTAAATTTTACGTGCGTTCTCAAAACGGTGAGATGATCCAACTCAGTAATCTAGTTACCGTAGAACAAACCAATTATCCACCCATCGTTACTAGTTATAACGTTTATCCCGCGATTAGACTTAATGTAGCTCCAGCACCAGGGTATAGTTCAGGACAAATCATCACAGTTATGGAAGAAGTCATGGCAGAAACTCTACAACCAGGTTTTGGCTATGAATGGACTAACACCGCAGCCGACGAGATTCTCTCAGCAGGTGCAGCACCGATTGTCTTTGGTCTAGGCTTTGTGGTAGTATTCCTAGTCTTAGCAGCCCAGTACGAAAGTTACATTGATCCCTTGATTATTATGCTCACTGTACCCCTAGCGATTCTCGGTGCACTTGGGGGGATATGGTTACGAGCAACTTTTATTCAAGCTGCTCCTATTAATCCAGGTGCGGGAATTTGGCCCATTTTGAATAATAATATCTACGCTCAAGTTGGTTTAGTAATGCTGATTGGGATGGCGAGTAAAAACGCGATTCTGATTGTAGAATTCGCTAACCAAGCTAGAGAATTGGGTATGGATATTACTAAAGCAGCTGTTTACGCAGCAGAACAACGCTTACGCCCTATTCTTATGACAGCGATTTCCTCTATCTTTGGATTTCTTCCCCTGTTAATCGCCTCGGGAGCAGGTTCAATCAGTCGTTGGACTCTCGGAACAGCGGTTTTAGGCGGTTTATTAGTCTCTACCATCCTGAGTCTATTATTCGTACCTAACCTCTATATCGTCATTAAAACCCTAGAACAGAAATTCCTCTCTGATGACGATCAACCCCCGGAAAAACCCTTCAAATCAGAAATGCAAGTCAGCAAATCTTAACTAACCTGAGACAAACACAGGTAAAAATAAAAGAACACAAAAAATAAAGGAAACTTAACAAATGCTCGAAGATTATTATCAACAAGCGCAACAACGAGAAGCGATGGGGATACCTCCTTTACCTCTTAATGCTGCTCAAACCTCCGAACTGTGTAAATTATTAGAAAATCCCCCCCAAGGGAAAGAAGAAGAGTTAATCACCCTCCTACGCGATCGCGTTCCCCCTGGAGTAGATGAAGCAGCTTACGTTAAAGCAGGATTCCTCACAGGAATAGCTAATCACGAAATCATCAGCCCTCTGATTTCCCCCCAAGGAGCGATCAACCTACTTGGAACTATGGTAGGAGGGTATAACGTCCAATCCCTGGTACAATTGCTCAAATCTAGAGATAGTAATATTGCTAAAAGTGCAACCACAGCTTTAAGTAAAACTATCCTGGTTTTTGACGTCTTTAACGATATCCTCGCTCTCTCAGAAACTAACCCCTACGCCAAACAAGTACTAGACGCCTGGGCTATGGCTAGTTGGTTTATTGCGCGTCCTAAACTAGCGGAAGAGATTACCGTAACCGTCTTTAAAGTACCAGGAGAAACCAACACCGACGACCTCTCCCCCGCTACTCAAGCTACCACTCGTCCCGATATACCCCTACACGCTCTCTCTATGCTAGAATCGCGTATGAGTGACGGTTTGGCTACTATTGCTCAACTTAAAACTAAAGGCTACCCCGTGGCTTATGTCGGAGATGTAGTGGGTACTGGTTCTTCTCGTAAATCAGCTATCAACTCCCTACTTTGGCACATCGGTAATGATATCCCTTATATACCTAATAAACGCTCTGGGGGTTATATATTAGGTGGCAAAATAGCTCCCATTTTCTTTAATACCGCGGAAGACTCTGGCGCTTTACCCATTGAATGCGATGTGAACCAGCTAGAAACGGGTATGGTGATCAAAATCTACCCCTATAAGGGCGAAATTACCGACGAAAATGGTCAACTACTCTCTAGCTTTACCCTTAAACCAGATACTATCCTCGATGAAGTGCGCGCAGGTGGACGTATCCCTCTATTAATTGGACGCAGTCTCACGGATAAAACCCGCGAAGCTCTAGCATTAGAGCCTAGTACCCTCTTTATTCGCCCCTCTATTCCTACAGATACGGGTAAAGGCTTTACCCTCGCTCAAAAAATGGTGGGTAAAGCTTGTGGTTTACCTGGAGTTCGTCCTGGCACATCCTGTGAACCTGTGATGACTACTGTTGGCTCTCAAGATACCACAGGACCAATGACTCGGGATGAGTTAAAAGAATTGGCTTGTCTCGGTTTTAGCGCTGATTTGGTCATGCAAAGTTTCTGTCATACCGCAGCTTATCCTAAACCTGTTGACATCACAACCCATAAAGAATTACCCGACTTTTTCTCCACTCGTGCTGGGGTAGCCTTAAAACCGGGAGATGGGATTATTCACTCTTGGCTGAATCGGATGTTATTACCTGATACCGTAGGTACTGGTGGTGATTCTCATACCCGTTTCCCTTTAGGTATCTCTTTCCCCGCGGGTTCGGGTTTAGTGGCTTTTGCCGCTGCTTTAGGTGTTATGCCTCTAGATATGCCAGAATCGGTTAAAGTACGCTTTACAGGAACTTTCCAACCTGGAGTTACTCTACGAGATGTGGTTAACGCTATCCCCTATGTAGCTATGCAGCAAGGTAAATTAACCGTTTCTAAAGAGAACAAAATCAACGTCTTCTCAGGACGTATCATGGAAATGGAGGGTTTACCTGATCTGAAGGTTGAGCAGGCTTTTGAATTAACCGACGCTACCGCGGAACGCTCCTGCGCAGGTTGTACTATCGAATTGGGGGTAGAAACCGTCTCTGAGTATCTGCGCTCTAATATCGCTTTGATGAAAAATATGATCGCTCGCGGTTATGAAGATTCCCGCACTCTGATGCGACGTATCGCTAAAATGGAACAATGGTTAAATAATCCTGAGTTAATGAGGGCTGATGCTGATGCTGAATATCTCGAGATCATCGCAGTAGATTTAAATCAGATTACAGAGCCTATTTTAGCTGCACCTAATGACCCCGATAACGTTAAATTACTCTCAGAATGCTCAGGCGATCGCATCGATGAAGTATTTATTGGTTCTTGTATGACTAATATCGGTCACTATCGCGCTGCTGCTAAAGTCTTAGAAGGTGCTAAATCTCAAGTCGTCTTGTGGATTTGTCCCCCTACTCGCATGGATGAACAACAATTGCGCGAAGAGGGTATTTATGGCGTTTTTGCTGCTGCTGGTGCACGCACAGAAATGCCTGGTTGTTCCCTCTGTATGGGTAATCAAGCTCGTGTGGATGATAATGCTACGGTTTTCTCTACTTCTACCCGTAATTTTAATAACCGTATGGGTAAAGGTGCACGCGTCTATCTAGGCTCGGCTGAATTAGCGGCTGTTTGTGCTATACTCGGTTATATACCTAGTAAGAGTGAATATCTCGACATCGTCGAGTCTAAACTCAATCCCTTTGCTCCTGAGTTATACCGCTACCTCAATTTCGATCAAATCCCTGATTTTGAAGATGAGGGGCGCGTTATTCCTCGGGAAGATATGCCTAAATTTAACCAACATTTGTTTACGGTTAGTTAATCATCAATTCAGGAGACTCCCGTTATTAACGGGAGTTACTTAATTTGGTAAAAATACTCGTAGTTAGTCATACCTATATAGTTAAGCTTAATTGCACTAAACTGCGATTATTGGCTAATTTAGCACCTGAACATCAGGTTACTGTTATCGTACCTAAATTTTGGCGTCCTGGTGGTATTCAAAGTCAAAGGATCATCTCTACCCCTTGGCTTGATGGTAATTTTCGCTTAATACCTGTTCATAACTGGAGTGAAAATAACCAGGGGTTACTAACTTTTTATCCTGCTATTATTAATCTTTTAAAAGAATTTCGACCTGATATTATTCAAGTCGAATTAGGAGTAAAATCTCTGGCTTATGCACAGTTAATTACTCTAAATCAACTGTTAAATTTACGAGCTAAAAATGTCTTTTTTACTTGGTGGAATCTGCCCTATCAAACTAAGTTTCCTCTAACTACTCTCTTTAACTATAATCTGCGTCATACTGATGGTTTGCTTGCGGGTAATCAAGATGCCGCTGATATTCTACAAACAGAAGGTTATACTAATTCTCTCGCCATTATCCCTCAATTAGGCGTAGATGAACAACTTTTTCAACCTCAACCTCAACCTACTTTAGCTACTAGTTTAGGTATTCAAACTGAAGATTTTGTGATTGGTTTTGTAGGGAGATTTGTTCAAGAAAAAGGTATTCTTACTCTGCTTGAAGCTGTTAATCTCCTTGAGTCTAAGCATTGGAAATTACTACTATTAGGTAGAGGAAGTTTAGAAGCTGAAATTAAACAACAAGTTCAAGAATTAGGTATAGCTGAGAAAGTAATTATTATGCCTAGTGTACCCCACGAGCAAGTACCTAACTATCTCAACCTTCTCAATGTTTTAGTCTTACCCTCCCAAACCGATTATAACTTTAAAACTCTTACTGCTGTAGGTTGGAAAGAACAATTTGGTCATGTGTTAATTGAGGCTATGGCTTGTCAAATTCCCGTTATTGGCTCTGATTCTGGGGAAATACCCAAGGTTATTGGCGATTCTGGTCTTATTTTTCCCGAAGGAAATCCAAAAGCTTTAGCTAGTTGTTTACAGCGTCTGTTAACTGAACCTGATTTAGTCAAAACTCTAGCCACAAAAGGTTATCAAAGGGTAATGACTAAATATACTAATCTGGCTTTAGCTAAACAACAATTAGATTTTTATCTTAATTTGCTTCGTCAAGGATTGAATCATTGATCTAGCCGCCGCGTCGCGGTTTACTAGAGAAGCACTTGCAGACCTCGAACCGTCTAGACTCAGCTGCCCATCAGCGTCTGGGCGATTCCGATATATATAGCATTACAAGTTAAGATTAGGACATTTTAAAGTTATCAAACCCAGTACTAATCTACTTTTGCATGAAGGCAAGAGTGCCTTGTACATAGTGCTATTGTAGTATAATTAAGGCGATCGCAACTGGTGTGCCAACGGCTGTGGACGAGCCTATAAATTTATGAGCAATGCGGGATTAGCTCTATACCAGTCAATAGTCTGTTGTAATCCCTGTTTTAAATCAACCTCAGCTTGAAAGCCGAAGGATTCTAAAGCCCGAGAAGCATCCAGACAGCGACGGGGTTGACCATTGGGTTTATCGCTTTCCCAGATAATCTCTCCTGTAAACTCCATCAACTCACAAATTAACTGTACTAAATCTTTAATAGCAATCTCATAGTGTGTACCTAGATTCACAGGATCTGGAGCGTTATATTTTTGGGTAGCTAAGACAATTCCTCTCGCTGCATCGGTGGAGTAGAGAAACTCTCGGGTAGGTGTTCCATCTCCCCAAACTGGTAGATATTTATCTCCTCTGATTTGGGCTTCATAGACTTTACGAATTAAGGCCGGGATAACGTGAGAACTTTCAGGGTTAAAATTATCACCAGGTCCATAGAGATTAACAGGGAGTAAGTAGATACCATTGAACCCGTATTGTTGGCGATAGGCTTGTAATTGTACTAGTAAGGCTTTTTTGGCTATACCGTAGGGGGCGTTGGTTTCTTCGGGGTAACCATTCCAGAGGTCATCTTCTCGAAAGGGAACGGGTGTAAACTTAGGATAAGCGCAAATAGTACCCACACAGACGAATTTTTCTACTCCTAGACGATAAGCAGAGTCAATTAACTGTACACCCATGATTAAGTTATCGTGGAATAACTCAGCGGGTTTAGCGCGATTGAGACCTATACCACCTACATGCGCTGCTAAATGTATGATAATGTCTTGGTTTTGTACCGCTTGTTCACAGTTGGCTAAGACTCGTAAATCACAATCACGCGATCGCGGTATAGTAATTAGAGCGGGATTAGCTCCTGATGTTACTAATTGAGCTATTACTTCACGTCCTAGGAAGCCATTACCACCTGTAACGAGAATCTTTTTGTTAGTTAAATCCTGCATTATTATTTCTCAATAAGGATTAATCCCCAAAGCTGCTAAGTCAGCTTCTACCATTAATTTTACTAGTTCAGGAAAAGTTACACTCAATTGCCAACCTAATTTTTCTCTAGCTTTAGTAGCGTCACCTATCAATAAATCTACTTCAGTAGGACGTAGATACCGTTCGTCAAATTCTACATAGTCTGACCAGTTCAGGTTAACATAACCAAAGGCTAACTCTAGGAATTCTTTAACTGAGTGAGTCTCCCCTGTAGCTATCACATAGTCATCTGCTTCTGGTTGTTGTAACATTAACCACATAGCGTTGACATAGTCTTTAGCATAACCCCAATCTCTTTTAGCGTCGAGATTACCCATATAGACTTTTTTCTGTTTTCCTGCGACGATTTTTGCTAATGCTCTAGTAATTTTTCTAGTTACAAAGGTTTCGCCTCTACGGGGTGATTCATGATTAAATAAAATCCCACTACAAGCAAATAACCCATAGGATTCTCGATAGTTAACGGTTTGCCAGTGAGCATATACTTTACCACAAGCGTAGGGACTACGAGGATAAAAGGGGGTTGTTTCTTTCTGGGGTATTTCTTGGACTTTACCGAACATTTCTGAGGAACTAGCTTGATAGAAGCGGACTTCTTGACTTGTACGATGTTGATAGTCTCTGACTGCTTCTAGTAGTCTTAATGTTCCCATTCCCACGGTATCTACTGTATATTCTGGTGAGTCAAAACTTACTCTAACGTGAGATTGTGCACCTAGATTATAGATTTCGTTGGGTTCTATTTCTTCGATAATCCTTCTTAGGGTTGTCCCGTCGGTTAAATCTCCATAATGGAGAAATAACCTTGCTTCGGGATGATGAGGATCTAAATATAGATGATCAATACGACTGGTATTAATAGTCGATGTTCTTCTAATTATACCGTGGACTTGGTAGTCTTTGGCTAGAAGTAATTCAGCCAAGTAAGAACCATCTTGACCAGTAATACCAGTAATTAATGCTCTTTTGGAACTAGTAACCATTATTTGTTGTTTTACGCTCTCTTTTATTTTCTAATAGGTTAAGTTAAGTTTAAACCATTGAGAGTCAGCTAATAAGCACCATTTTTATGGGGAAAGATCATTACGCCGATAGTTTTTACAATTATCCACAAATCTAATAACCAATGATGATAACTAGCGTAGTAAACATCTATTTGTACTCTTTGGGGATAGGGTATATCATTACGTCCTGATACTTGCCATAATCCTGTAATTCCAGGACGAACCGTTAAAACTTTATCAATACGATTTCCGTATCTTTCTAATTCTTCTGGTACTAGGGGTCGAGGTCCTACTACACTCATATCACCTTTAAGAACGTTCCAAAATTGGGGAAATTCATCTAAACTGGTCATTCTCAGAAATTTCCCAATGGGAGTGATTCTCGGATCGTCTTTTAGCTTAAAGTTATCCTCAAATTCTTGTTTCAGATAAGGACTCTGGGCGATTATTTCTTCTAAAACCTGGTCAGCGTTGGGTATCATCGTCCTAAATTTAATACATTTAAAGGGTCGATGATTTTTACCAATGCGTTCTTGTATATAAAATACTCCTCCTGGAGAACTAATTGCAATTAGTAAGGCTAGTAAAATGTATAATGGAGCACAAAGTACTAGTACCAGCAGCGAAAACATAATGTCAAATAAACGTTTAGTTAAGTCCCCATGCTGAGTTATTAAGATTAAACCCGATCGCTTATTACTTGATTTAAAGCGAGGTTGATGACCCGCTTTGATAAATCCAGGTATAAACTTCAGGGAGATAAGTCGGCTATTAACAGTCATCTTATTCCTTCACACCACACACTATTTATCTTTAGATCATAAATGCAGATGAGTCTGATTACGATCTATTTACCAGAAAATGTTGTTGACCATTGCTGGATACAACTTTCTAAGAATTCTGTATAACATTTTTTAAAGATTTCTGCACTAAATTTTTGGGCTTGATCTCGGCAATTTTGGGCTTTAATCTCTGTTTCTACCTCTAAAAACTGGTTAACCGCGCTAATTAAACTCTCGGGAGTTTGCTGGGGAAATAATATTCCTGTAGCGGTTAGAGAATCTTTTTGTCTATCAATAACTGTTTCTGTTGCTCCACCTTTAGCATAGGCTATTACAGGTGTTCCACAGGCTTGGGCTTCTACTAAAGCTATGCCAAAATCTTCACAAGCTGCATAAACAAAGGCTTTGGCTTTAGCCATATATTCGGCGACAATTTCGTTAGGTTGAGGACCGAGAATCTTAATATTGGGTTTAGCTAGTTGTCGTATTTTCTCTAATTCAGGTCCTGAGCCAATTACTACTAGGGGTTTTCCGAGTTGGTTAAATGCTGCGACGATTAAACTAATTTTTTTATAGCTAACTAGACGGGAAACCGTGAGGAAAAAGTCTTCTTTAACAGGTTCAAAAGTGAATCTATCTAGATTGACAGGAGGGTAAATTACCTTAGCTTCTCGACGATAACAACGCCAAATCCTTCTAGCTGTGTGTTGAGAGTTAGCGATAAAATAATCAACTCGATTAGCTGAGATAACGTCCCATTCTCTGAGTCTATGTAGAATATAACGAGTTATGATGCCTAGGGGTGCTTTTCCTGCGGGATTGGTGGCTAAATAGTCAAAGGTTAAATCCCAAGCGTAACGCATTGGGGTATGACAATAACATATATGCAGTTGTTGAGGATTAGTTAAGATTCCTTTGGCTACTGCGTGAGAAGAAGAGAGAATAATATCATAGGGGGATAAGTCTAGTTGTTCAATAGCTATGGGTAGTAGAGGTAGATATTTTTGCACTCCTCTACTAGCTAAAGGGAAATTTTGTAAGAAAGTAGTACCTATCTGGCGCTGATAGAGATAGCTTTGAGGGTTATTGGATTCAAAGTCAATCAAGGCGTAGATATCTGCCTCAACATAACGCAGAATCTCTTTGACTACTAATTCTGATCCTCCTGTGGCTTTAGGTGTAAACCATTCGTGTACTAAGGCATACCTCATAAATAGGCTTAAAATTCTGGTTCAGCAGCACTAAAGTTACTAACTTGACTAGGATCATTATCTCGTTTTGAACCTAGTAAGTCTAGTCTATCAACTCTAATTATTGGTGTAGATCTTGGTTCACCTGTATTGCGATCGCTCCAAGTCTCTATCTTGAGCGCTCCTTGTACCCCTATTAAACTACCTTTACGCACGTAGTTACCTGCTATTTCAGCTGTTTTTCCCCAAATTTCTAAATTAAACCAGTCTGGTTCATCATCTTTACTGGTAGGGCGATTTACCGCCATAGTTAACCTACATTTGACGCTTCCTGATTCAAAGTAGCGTATTTCCGGGTCCATTCCCGCGCGTCCGACTATATTGACTATATTTAATCCCATTTTGTAATTGTTATCCTTGTAATTTAAGCTTATTATAGCAGAGAGAAGAGCCAACAGTTAAAGAAGATAACTGCCAGTATAAGAAGCGGGGTTTTGAGAGACCATTTCGGGAGTACCTACCGCTAAGATTTGACCACCGCGATCGCCTCCTTCAGGACCTAAATCAATTAACCAATCAGCTGCACGAATAACGTCAAGATTGTGTTCAATGATAATTATGGAGTTACCCTTATCTACTAATCTTTGTAGGACATTGAGTAACTGATGAGTATCATAAAAAGATAAACCCGTAGTGGGTTCGTCAATGAGATAGAGAGTTTTTCCTGTAGCGCGACGGGATAATTCTGAGGCTAATTTTAAGCGTTGGGCTTCTCCTCCTGATAAAGTTGGCGCGCTTTGTCCTAATTGAATATAACCTAATCCTACATCTACTAGGGTTTGCAGACGATTTACCGCGCGGGGAATGTTACTAAAGAGGTTTAAGGCTTCTTCTACATTGAGATTGAGAATATCTGCTATGGAATGGTTCTTGTATTTTACTTGCAGTGTTTCGTGATTATATCTAGCTCCTTTACAAACGTCACATTGTACGTAAACATCGGGTAAAAAGTTCATCTCAATCACGTTGACACCTTGTCCGCGACAGGCTTCACAACGTCCACCTTTGACATTAAAAGAAAATTGTCCTGGTTTATAACCTCTGATTTTAGCTTCCACCGTCTCTGCTAAGAGAGTTCTAATCACGTCTAACACTCCTGTATAGGTAGCGGGATTAGAGCGTGGTGTTCTCCCAATGGGGGATTGATCAATAACGATGACTTTGTCGATCCCGAAGGTATCCGCGAAGCGGCACGCTTCTAAACCTTCGATACTGTCTAACCCAGAGGGAAAGGGTACGTGATCACCTAAATAATGTTGTAGTGCAGGATATAATAACTCGTTGATTAGGGTAGATTTTCCCGAGCCTGATACTCCTGTGATACAGACAAATTTACCTAGGGGGATTTCTACGTCAATATGTTGGAGATTGTTACGATGACAGTTAAATAACTTGAGAAAGTTACCGTTACCTTCTCTACGTTGGGAGGGTATCTCAATCACACGACGTCGGGATAAATAAGCTCCAGTTAGGGAAGCTTCACACTGTAATAAGTCTTCTAAATTACCTTGAACCACGATTTCTCCACCGTGAATACCTGCACCTGGTCCTATATCTAGGATATAATCGGCGTTTCTGATGGTGTCTTCGTCGTGCTCTACTACTATTAAAGTGTTACCCAAATCTCGTAGTTTTTTTAGGGTTGTTAATAATCTCTCGTTATCCCGTTGGTGTAATCCAATACTGGGTTCATCTAAGACGTAGAGTACTCCTGTTAAACCTGAACCAATTTGAGTGGCTAAACGGATTCGTTGCGCTTCTCCTCCTGATAAGGTCATGGCGTAGCGATCGAGGGTAAGATAGTCTAAACCAACGTCTATGAGAAATTGTAAACGGGTTTGAATTTCTTTGAGAGCTAATTCTCCTATTTGTTGCTGACGTGGTGTTAAATCTAGATTGCTGACTAGTTGTTGACATTGACGAATGTTGACACTAGTTAGATCATTGATATGATATTCTCCTATACGTACCGCTAATGCTTCTGGTTTGAGACGTTTACCTTGACATTGCGGACAGGTTTGATTGACTATGTATCTAGCTAATTTCTCTTTAACAGCGTCAGAATTGCTTTCTTGATAGGTTTTATTAAGGATTTTGACCACACCAGGATAACGTCTCGCGTAACTATGTCCTCTCTCATCGAACATTTCGATAATTTCTTCGCTACCATAAAGGATGATCTGTTGTTGTTCTGCGGTTAAGTCTTTCCAGAGATTAGTTAACTCAAAATTATAAGCTTGTCCTACATAATATAAAATACCGAGATAATAACCATTATCTTTCCCTGACCAAGGGGCGATCGCTTCAGCTACTGTTTTATTAGGGTTAGGGATGATTAATTCTGTTGCGAAGGTAGGTAAATATCCTAAACCATGACAGTTGCTACAAGCGCCATAGGGTGAGTTAAAGGAGAATAACCGCGGTGATAGTTCGCTCATAACCGCACCATGTTCTACACAAGCGAAGTTCTCACTAAAGAGTATCTCTTGATTTTCTTCTTCTGTTTGGATTATTTCAATCATTGCTAAACCCTCTCCTTGTTTAAGACAGGTAGTTAAAGAGTCTGCTAAACGTTCTCTAATGGAGGGTTTTTTAATCAGGCGATCGATAACTATTTCTATATTGTGTTGTTTATTTTTATTGAGGTTAATTTCTGTAGCTAATTCTTTAACCTCTCCATTAATTCTCACTCTCACGAATCCTTGACTACTCAAACTAGAGAGTAATTTTTGGTGAGTTCCCTTTTTTCCTCTGACTATTGGTGCGAGAATTTGAAATTTAGTACCATCGGCTAAAGCCATAACGCGATCGCACATTTGGTCGATAGTTTGGGGACTTATAGAGCGATCGCACTCGGGACAATGGGGTTCACCTGCTCTTCCAAATAATAAGCGCAAATAGTCATAAATTTCTGTAACCGTTCCTACAGTTGAACGTGGGTTATGAGAGGTGGATTTTTGGTCAATAGCAATAGCCGGACTTAATCCCTCGATCGCATCTACTTCTGGTTTATCTAATTGTCCCAGAAATTGTCTTGCGTATGCGCTCAAAGATTCTACATAGCGTCTTTGTCCTTCTGCAAAGATAGTATCAAAAGCTAGAGAGGATTTCCCTGATCCTGATACTCCTGTGAAGACGATTAAACTATTAGTGGGTAAATCTACATCAACGTTTTTCAGATTGTGCTGTCTCGCACCACGGATGGAAATCATGTAAAGATAATTAAATTTTAATAAATTTGCTTGCGTTTTTGGTTATTGTAGATTTTTTTTGAGAAATATGGTACTGTTGATGCCATCAATTTATTGAAACTATAAAATACAATGGAATTAAAAGGTCAATCAGCTCCAAAACAATCCTATCAATGGTTACGTCCTTTAATCCCTAAAAAATTACAACCTTGGTTGAGAGGAATTCAAAAGAGATGGAAACTCAAATCTTTACAATTAGATGAACCATACAAGACTGTTTTTCCTTATACACAATCTAATCCTTTCAGACAACAAAACTTGATTCGGCTTAGCCAAATAATTGAAGATCAAAATATAGAAGGGGCAATAGTAGAATGTGGGGTGCTAGATGGTGGTACAGCGGCTTTAATGGGTTTTGGAACAGTAAAAAGTGCACGTCCAATTCACTTGTTTGATGCCTGGGAGGGTTTACCAGAATCAACAGAAGAAGATGGGGAGGAGGGAAAAAAATGGGTAGGTGAAGTCGTTGGAAGTCCCAAACGGGTACAGGAAATTATGACAAAACTTTCAATCTCTCCTGATCGTATTCATATTCATAAGGGTTGGTTTAATGAAACTTTTCCTAATGTTACAGTTGAAAAGGTTGCTTTGTTACATATAGATTGTGATTTTTACGATCCTACAGTTTTGTGTCTGGAGAAATGGTGGCCTTGTGTAGTCAATGGTGGTTATGTTCAATTTGATGATTATTTATCATTTCAAGGTTGTACAAAAGCTGTTGATGACTTCTTAGAACATCATCCAAATTTAAAATTAGAACAATTTGGTGAAGTTGGTCGAGGTGTGGCTTGGTTTATACAAAAGCAAGAGTAGCAAACTGAACAATTAAAGGAGGATTGGCTTACTCTAGTTGTTTTTTACTCCACCAATCCTCAAGAAGAGTATATAAAACAGGTACAACGAATAAACTCAATAGAGAAGAACTCAATAAACCTCCCATAATAGCGATCGCCATTGGCTGTCTTAATTCTGCACCTGCACCCCACCCTAAAGCAATAGGTATCATTCCCAAGACGGTAGAGATGGTAGTCATTACGATTGGGCGTAGGCGTACTCCTCCTGTATATACTAGGGCTTCTTCTCGACTGAGTCCATCGTCGCGCAATTGATTGGTATAATCCATCAACAACAGAGCATTTTTATCCAATAATCCCAACAGAAAAATGAAGCCAATTAGTGAAATAATGCCAAAATCACTACCTGTGAGTAGTAATCCTAACATTGCACCGAACATAGACAGAGGGAGACAGAGAATAACGACCAAAGGCTCTAATAATCTTCTAAAGAGAAACCATAAGACGATTAACATTAAAATTATAGCTAAAATCAAGGCTCTGGCAAATCGTCCTACAACTTGATTACTATGATCTGCACTTCCCCAACGTCGTAGAGATACACCCATGGGTAAGAGGGGTTGAGCTTGTCTTTCTAAACTAACGATCGCGTTTTCTAAACCTTGAGCTAAATCTAGATTAGCACTGATATAGATAACTCGTTGACCATTGAGACGTTCGATTAGTTGTTCTCCTGAGTTGGAGATTTCGATATCCACTAAACCTGGTATAGTTTGAGCTTGGGTTTTAATTGCTTGAGCTACTGGTAATAATGTATCAAGATCATCTCCTAGAATAGCTAATTGTATGGGTTTTTCTGCTTCAGTTTGCACAAAGGGAATATCTTCTACACTAGTAGTCACGTCTCTAAGTTGAGGGAGAGATTCTCGTATTTGAGATTGAACAGTAATGGTGTCAGATTCCCGATTTTCTTTGAGTTGAATCGCTAATTTACCCCGATTGGGTTCTCCGCGAATACCTGCTATAGTGAAGACTGATTCTACGTCGGGATGATTTAAGACTACTGCTTCTAATTCTTTACCCATTCTAATCGTTCTTCTGAGTAAGAATCTTTCTGGTGCTCTGCGAATATTTCCTAACCAGTCTAAATCACTATTATCGGTGGTTTCGGTTTCTGTTGCTCTTGATTCACCAGTAGTAGCTAATTCAGGTAAAGCAACGGTATAAATTATATTAAATTCTCCCCTATCTAAACGAGGTATAAACCCTTGGGGTATCAAAGGAATAATCGCCATACCTAACAACATACTACTAATAGCGATACTCATAACTACAGGTCGATGATGTAAACACCAGCGCAATCCCCGACGGTAGAGTTTAATGATGGTTAAATCGTCGATGGATTTAGTAGTTTTAGTTGGCTGAGGTTTTAACCACAGAACTGCTAAACTAGGAGCTAGAGTTCGCGCTACTAAGAGAGAGAAAATTACCGCAGCAGATACTGTTAAACCGAAGGGTTGAAAGAATTTACCTACTGTTCCCCCCATAAAGGCTACGGGAATAAATACAGCGGCTATAGTTAAGGTAGAAGCGGTTACGGTGAGACTGATTTCGTCTGTAGCGATAATCGCTGCTTCTTGGGGGTTTTTCCCTTGATTAATGACTCTGACGATGTTTTCTACGTCAACAATCGAATCATCGATAACAATCCCTATCACTAAAGCTAAAGCCAGTAAAGTTAAGGTTTGTAAACTTAATCCAGCTATAGCCATTACGATAAAAGTTGCTAAGAGTGAGATAGGAATACTTAATGCGGTAATTAAACTAGCGCGCCAATTGCGTAAAAAGAGGAAAATAACGATTATAGCTAGGATAATAGCGATTAATAACTCATTGATTGTAGCTTGAACCGCAGATTCGATATAATCGGCTTGGGTTTCGGCGATCGCTATGTTTATTCCTGGTAATTGGGGTTGTAATGCAGTGATTTTAGCTGCAACTGCTTGAGCTAATTCTAGGGTATTGGTATCATGACGTTTAACTACTTGAAAACCTAAGCCTTCTTCACCATTAAAACTAATTCTGGTGGCAAAATAATTATCTACTTTTTCGCCTAAACCTAGGACATTAATTTTACGTACTCCTGGTAATTGTTGAATAATAGGAAAGATTTTTTGTTCAGCAATTGTTTTTAATTCTTGAGGAGTTTTTTCCTCACTAATCAAGACATAACTAATTACTGGTGATTCGTTTAAATCGATAGGGAAAATATTGATATCAGTTTCAACAGGATAAGATGTTTGTGCTAAAAGGTTTTCTACTTCTGTAGTTGCTGCGTCTAAATCTGTTCCCCCGTCAAAGAGAACGTTTATCACACTTTGACCTACATAAGTACTAGAGTAAATCTCATCTATATGACTTAGGGAGGCTAAATTAGTTTCTAGAATCTCGGTTACTTGTGTTTCTGTTTCAATAACCGTTGCTAAAGGTGCTTCTGCTGTTACTATAACTACAGGGAAACTAATATCAGGAAATAAATCATAACGCAGGGAACTAAAGGCTAACATTCCTGCTATACTTATACCTAACCAAAGAGCAATAAAAGATTTTTTATATTTAATAGCAAAGCGGGAAAAGTTAAACCATTGTCTAAAGGATTTATTTAGGGAAGACTTGGTCATAAATTTAACAATAACCTTGTTCTTTAAACCAGTTAACAGCTTCTGTGAGAGCATTAGTAATAGGAGACTGAGGTAATCCTAAAACTTCTCTGGCTTTTTGGCAATTATAGTACATTAATTGGGCTGACATTTTGACTCCATCTAGAGGTATAGAAGGAGTTTTACCTAGAGGTGCGAGTATAAATTCATCAATAGTTGCTACTGTTAGGGGTATCCAGAGAGGGATAGTAACCGTAGGTGGTTTTAAACCAGTTATTTGCGCGAGAGTGGCTAATAATTCTTTCAGGGTGAGATTTTGGTTACCGAGAATATAGCGATCGCCATTTACTCCCTTTTCTAAGGCTAACAGATGTCCTCTAGCTACGTCTTTGACGTCAACGATATTTAAACCAGTATTGACATAAGCGGGCATTTGTCCACGTAAAAAGCGTAGGATAATATCACCTGTGGGAGTAGGTTTTAAATCTAACGCACCAACGGGAGTACTAGGGTTAACAATCACGATATCTTGACCTAGTTTAATAGCATTATAAGCCTCTTGTTCTGCAAAGTACTTGGATTTTTTGTAATCTCCGATGAGTTTTTCGACAGGACTTTGATAGGTTTCATCGACAGGTTGACCATCTTTCCCTACACCAATTGCAGCTACTGAACTAGTATAGACGACTCTGTCAATTTTACTCTCACGAGCCGCGGCTAAAACATTACGTGTCCCTAAGACGTTATACTGGTATAGTCGTGATCGCTCTGTTCTCCAAAGAGAGTAATGAGCCGCTACATGAAACAACACCTGACAATCTTGCATTAAACTAGGTAAATCAGGGCTATTGAGTTCACCTGTGACTATTTCTACTGGTAAACCCTGTAGGTTATCTAATTTACTTTCCCGACGTACTAAAACCTTTACTTGATAACCTTTATTTAATAATAGTCTCACTAAATGAGCGCCAATAAAACCTGTTCCACCTGTAACAAATGCTTTGATTGTCATTTTTTCTTATTTATTATCGTCAACAAAAGCGATTAATCCTTTGATCACTTGTTGTGACATACTCCTACACCGAATCAAAGATTACGCTGTAGGCTTCTTGTCTTTCACCTTCAGAGATGATTGACCGTTTTTGAGTGAGGCGATGCCCATCCCCACTTTTTTAATTA